>DAIMEA010000433.1:0-3832 GCA_036725585.1 Prolixibacteraceae bacterium
TTGTTGAACTGGAGGCTGTAATCAATGCCCTCCCGGGGATTGTCAGTGTTGTGGATACCCACTTCCGGGTTTTGCACGCCAACGAAGCGGCCTACAAACAATTCGGTCAGGGCAGTCTGGAAGAAATCCTCGGAAAAACTTGTTACACAGTGCGCAAAGGTTTAAAAAAACCCTGCCCGCAATGTAGCCTGATTGCTGTATTTCAGGATGGGCAACCCAAAATACGGGTATCAACCCCCGAAGAAGAAAAACTGGTGGGCCATTCCACAAAGGCTTTTGCCGTACCGCTCTTCGATAAAAAAGGCAAAATCTGGGGGGGCGTTGAAGTCATCATGGATGTGACCGATATCCGGAAAGCGAATGAATCATTGGAACGATTGAACAAGGAACTGGTCGAAAAAAATGCGTTCATCCAAACCATCCTCGATCAGCTTCCCATTGGCATTGCCCTAAATACGATAAATAAAGGAGAAGCTACCTACATCAATAAGAAATTCGAAGAAATTTACGGATGGGAAAAAGAAGAAATCGGTACGGTTCCCAAATTTTTCAAGAAAGTATATCCCGATCCGGTGTACCGCGAAGCAATCATGAACCGGATCATGGGGGATATCCAATCGGGCGACCCATCGAAAATGCATTGGGAAAATGTGGAAGTGACCACCCGCAACGGTACCAGGAAAATCGTCAATGCCGTTAACATACCCCTGCCCGAGCAAAACACCATGGTATCGACGGTTAGCGATATCACCGGACTCAAAAAAGCGGAAAAGGCATTGATGGAAACGAACGATCTGCTTTCCAAATTCATCCACAATTCACCGATATATGCTTTTATCAAAGAGGTGAAACCCCACGAGAGCAAGGTCATCATGGTGAGCGAAAACTACGTCGAAATGATTGGTGTCCCTGCCTCCCAAATGGTGGGAAAAAACATGCAGGAACTCTTTCCTCCTGAGTTTGCCGGGAAAATCACCGATGACGACTGGCAGGTGGTCTCAAACGGTAACACCATCCTCCTCGACGAAGACCTGAACGGCCGGCACTACACGACCGTGAAATTTCCCATCAACCAGGGCGACCGGAATCTGCTGGCAGGGTATACCATCGACATTACCGAGCGAATTAAATCGGAGAAGCTGGTAAGGGATAAAAACGAAGAACTCGTAAAAGCCAACCGCGAACTTCTGAAAGCCAAACAAAAGGCCGAAGAAAGCGACCGGCTGAAAACCGCCTTCCTGGCCAACATGAGCCACGAAATCCGCACCCCCATGAATTCCATCATGGGCTTTGCCAGCCTGCTGCCCGAAGAAGAATCGAGGGAATTGATGAACCAGTATGCCGAAATAATCGTCCGCAGTTCCGAACAACTGGTCCACATCATCGACGATATCGTGTTGTATTCACGCCTGCAAACCCGCCTGCTTTCTTACATTCCCGGAACCTTTGATGTAGCAGGTCTGCTCCTCGACGTAAAACAATCGTTCAACCTGCCCGATTTTCAAAAGAATGTGCAACTGGTCATTGATCCCAACTCGGAAAAGGCACAGATCATCACATCGGATTACGACAAAATGCGGCAGATTTATACCAATCTGGTATCGAACGCCTTTAAATATACATCACAAGGCACCATCAGCATTGGCTATCAAAATCGGAACAACCGTTTGCTGTTTTTTGTCAGGGACACCGGAATGGGCATTCCCAAAGGTGAAGAAAAAAAGATCTTCGACCGCTTTTACCGGGCCAGCAATGTAAATAAAGGCCAGATCGGGGGAACTGGTCTGGGATTGAGTATTGTTAAGGAACTGGCCGATTTACTGGGAGGACAGGTATGGGCTGAAAATAATGCCAAGGATGCAAATGGAGAGAAGGGGGCAAGCTTTTATTTTTCGATCCGGCAATCCGATGCAAAACAAGCGGAACCGGAAGCCAAATAATGTGTTATAACCAAAAAAAATACCCTACCCCGATTCCTGAATCCCCAAAAAAAACTATATTACGGATATTTACCGAACAAATGGCAAGGGAAGCATTATCATACACTGACCGTTTTTTCTCCTACTCTATCGACATGCTTTGCATCGCCGGCTTCGATGGTTATTTCAAAATAATCAACCCGGCATGGGAAAAAACCCTGGGCTGGACAGCCCAGGAGTTACTCTCCCGCCCCTGGAATGATTTTGTTCATCCCGATGATCTGGAAGCAACCAATTTGGTGAAATCAAGCATTGCCGAAGGTCAAACTGTATTTCAGTTCGAAAACCGCTATCGCTGTAAAGACGGTTCCTTCAAATGGCTTTCATGGAACTCCTTTCCCAATATGGAGGAACAAAGAATCTATTCCGTAGCCCGGGACATTACCCTTTTAAAAGATGCAGAGGAAAAAAACCGTTGCATTGATTGGATGGTCAACACAAAAGAAACCCGGAGTAAAGAAACAAAAAAGAAAAACTATGTCCCGGAATATGGGAATCTTACCCTTCTCAACAAAAACGGGCTTATCAAACAATCAATCGATAAAACCCTACTGACCGACAGTGCCAACGACTACCTCAGTTTACTTGAAACATCCAGCGCTATTTATGAAAAAAACGGGGACTATGCACTGGGGATCTTCTCATCGGGCTGGTGCCAATTCATGGACCGTGCCTCACGAAATCTTTGTGAAACCCCGGAAAACCGCGAAGCGCTTTCGGGGGGAAAATGGCTGTGCCATGAATCGTGTTGGACCGATGCGTCCCAAAAAGCAATCGATCAGAACAAAGCGTTCGACATTGAATGCAACGGAGGAATCCACATCTATGCCGTTCCGATTTTAGCCGGCAAGCAAGTAATCGGAGCAATAAATTTTGGGTATGGCGATCCTCCCAGCGATGATGAAACCCTTCACTTATTAGCAAACAAGTACAAAGTCGACTTTACGGAATTAAAAAAAAGGGCCCTTTCTTACGAATCCCGCCCCCCGTTTATTATCGGACTGGCAAAAGAAAGGCTTCACAGTTCAGCCCGCTTGATTGGCACGCTCATCGAACGAAAAATGGCCCAGGATGCCCTAAAAGAAAGCCAAAAAAGTGCCCTTGATACAGCCCGGCTTCTGGAAGGTGTTTTCAACGCCATTCCCGATATTCTGGGCATTCAGGACGCGTATCATCGCATGATCCGATACAATGAGGCAGGATACAAAAGCTTAAACATCAAAGAGGGCAGCGAAAAAAACCACCATTGCTACGAACTGATTGGAAGGAGCAGACCCTGCAAAGATTGTGCAACCTCAATCGTACTGAAAACAAAAAAGGCAGCTCAGATCGAAAAATATGTCCCCGAATGGGATACATGGTTTGAGGCCCGATCCTATCCCATTCTCGACGAAAAAGGAAATATCACCCTGATAATTGAACACTTAAGGGATATCACCCAACGAAAAAATCGGAAGAAACCATCAACACCCTGACCCAGACCATCGATCAAAGCCCCGATTCGGTTGTGATTACCAATACAAAAGGCGAAATCGAATATGTGAACCCGGCGCTGGAAAAAATTTCGGGGTACAGCATGGTTGAATTACTGGGTCAAAATCCCAGAATATTCAGCTCGGGAAATACACCGGAAGAAGTCTATCGGGATCTTTGGGGCTCACTGAATAAAGGAAAAACATGGAAAGGTGAATTCGAGAACCGGAAAAAGAACGGAGACCTGTTCTGGGAGTCGGCCACAATTTCCCCCATCACCAATGCAATCGGAGAGATTACCCATTACCTGGCCATCCGGGAAGATATTTCCGGGCGAAAAAAGATGGAAAACGAACTTATCCGGGCTAAAGAGAAAGCCG
>DAIMEA010000434.1:0-3825 GCA_036725585.1 Prolixibacteraceae bacterium
GCGGTAACAGAAATCAAAGTGGTTTCGAAATACATCTCCGACCGGAACGGGGGCGAAGGCTGTGTGCGCGATGTGATCGAGCAGGTGATGCGGGCCCAGGAAAAATGGAATACATCGGTCAGTTTCCAACAATCATCGTATTAAGCTCATGAATTTTCTGCCGAATCTGCAATCGTTCCGGATCCTTCTGGCTTCAAAATCGCCCCGGCGCCGGGAGTTGCTCCAAAAACTGGGCATCCCCTTCGAGGTGATCGGCCTTGATGTGGATGAATCGTATCCAGCCGATCTTCCCACGGAAGCAATTCCCTTGTATCTGGCCCGGCTGAAAGCCCAGCCATTCCGGGCGGGTATCGACCGGAAAACTTTGGTCATTACGGCCGATACCATCGTTTCGGTAGAGGGGCAGGTGCTGGGAAAACCCCGCGATAACGACGAGGCCCGGAGCATGCTCCAATCCCTTTCGGGACGATGGCATACGGTGTCAACCGGCGTGTTTCTTCTTTCGGAACAGAAGGAATTGGGTTTTACCTCCGAAACCCGTGTCCGGTTCAAAGAACTGAGTGCGTACGAAATCGATCACTATATCGAAGAATACAAACCCTTTGACAAAGCGGGTGCATACGGGATACAGGAGTGGATTGGGTATGTTGCCGTCGAGCGGATCGAAGGTTCCTATTTCAACGTCATCGGGCTCCCTGTTCAACGCTTGTACGAGGCATTGCTGGATTTTTGAAGCCCTCAGGGAAGGTCCGAATGGTATTGAACGCCTGCTTCCGTGGTAAAAACAGGTTCCCCCCGGCTGTTGGTCAACATGTAAAAGGGGTGCACACCCGGGGTTTCGTTTATACGGCCGGAATAGTGAAACAGGTTGCTGTTCAGTTTTTTGAAAAGTTCAATATTGCTCGATCCCGGAAACTCGTACCGACAAATCCCTTTTGTTTCCCCCTGCCGGCTAATGAAGATACAAAGCGGATTCCGACGATCGGGGTCTCCGGTCGTATAGGATCGCCCTTTTCCATCGTCGAACGAAAACACGTTGCATGCCACGAGCAAATCCGCATTCAGAAACGCTCCATCAGCAAACGAGCCCCCGATGAGGTATTTTTCTATCCATACCGGATTCCCGTCGAAGCGGTACAATGCTACAGTCAGGGTGTCTGTGTTTTTGGAAAATGAATTATTGCCCCTTCCCTG
The DNA here is from genome assembly GCA_036725585.1 of Prolixibacteraceae bacterium. Classification (GTDB taxonomy): domain Bacteria; phylum Bacteroidota; class Bacteroidia; order Bacteroidales; family Prolixibacteraceae; genus DAIMEA01. The sequence goes on from DAIMEA010000434.1 coordinate 1,195, forward strand.
TGTCAGCACCCAATATTCTTCGTTGATCTCATCGACAGAAAAAAACCGGGGGTAGTCCTTCAGCCCGGGATGAATCGTTTGTTTTAACGTTCCATTGGGCGAAAGGGTTTCGATGATGCAGTGCGTTGTTTGTGTATCCGTTTCGACATAATAGAGCACAACGCAGGTACTGTCGCCCCGGATGCTATGAAAAACGGGCAGTGCTTGTTTTTTCTCCCCCGGTCGGGCCAAATTGGGGAAATAAACCCATTCCACTTGTTTTTCCTTTCCCGTTTTTAACAAAAAGGGCGACCGGGTGCTGTCCTTCTCAATTTTCAATCCCGAAAGGATGGCTTGTTTTTTGGAAAAAGGCTCGAAGCCGGTAACGAGAAAGGTGTCGGTTCCCAGGGAGTCGGGGAGGGGTTGTTGTATTCCATAGGCGATCCGGTAGGGGGGCATGTTGAGCACACTGTCGCGAAAGTTATGCCGCATCGATTCGTTTTCCAGGAAAAGAGATAGGTGGCCGATGTTCTTCAGCAGAACGCTGTTGTTGTCGTATTTCTCTACTTCACACCAACGGGTCAGTCCGTCCATCCCCCGATATCGCTCGTTGAAAAAGGAGAGGTACTTCCCAATGTCGTCGATGTTTACCGACTGTTTTAGTTTTTCTGCCTCGCTGTTCAGATCCTCGTTCCGAAAAGCCAGTTCTTTATAGAAATTCAGGCGGTTGATCAGGTATTCATCGCGCGTGGATTTGGGATCGTTGATGCATTCCCGGGTACGGGACAGGAAAGCTATTTTCGCTTTTTTATAAAGAAACAGCTCATTCGCCAACGAAGCGGGATCGTATTTCCCAATCAGATTCAGGAACTTATCGTCGGGATAGAAAACATCCGCCTCGTCGGTATACGCTTCTTTTTCTTTCAAGGTTTGGATCTGTTGATCCAATTGTTCGTCAAGAGCCGTCATTTCTTTACGGATGTACAGCAGGTCGCGCCGATAAATATCCAGAAACTCCCGGGCCCACGATTTAAAATCCCAAAGGCTGACCAAAGGCTGGCTGAAATCACTTTCGATCAATCCTTCGAGGCGATATGTAACAATAGTCTTTAGTGTGTAGTTGTTCACTTTCAGCAGGTGGGGCAGCCGGGCACACGAGTTCTGGTAGGCACCGAAATAAACCAGCGAAGAATCAAAATCAAGGGCCAGTTTTTCAATGGCGCCGATCAGCAAGGAATCGGCCAGCAGGTACATGTCCTTGTAATTCGGATAATTTCGGACAATTTCCCGGTAGCCATAAAGGCATTCGTTGTATTTGTTGATGCACCGGATGTAATTCAGGTGGACACTTTCTGCATGATGGTAGTATTTTTTCAACGAATCGAGCCGGGTTTCGATCATTGCCCGGATATCTTCGGGCTGGGCTTTGCGTTTCCCGGAAAGGATGGGGATTTCCCCAAAATAGTCGCGATCCCTGCGCGCTTGTGAATCTTCGAGTTTCAGAAGGCAAAGTTCATAATTGACCCGGGCCTCGTAGTAATTGCTTTTGATAAAGAAGAATTGCCTGAGTGGATCGGTTTCCTCCATGTACTGTGTATAAATCCCGGCAATCCGGTAATATGCCAAGGCATGTTCGGGATGGGCACCCTGGTATTGTTTCAACAACATCAAATTGCTGAATCGGTCGTTTTCGTTTTCTTTGCTGAGGAGTTCCTTCAACTCGTTTTGGGCGCAAAGAACACAGGGCAGAAATATGAACAGGATGAATCCGAGTTTTTTCATCGTTTCGGCATTATTCGTTTTGGATTTCTTTTTCAATTTCATGAATTTCCTGCATCCGGGTGTCAAGGATTTTCAGTTCCACCCTTCGGTTCAGGGCACGGTTTTCGTCGCTGTTGTTCGGTACAAGCGGCATACTTTCCCCATAACCTTTCGAAAGGATGCGCAAGGGGGCGATGCCTTTCGAAAACAGGTAACTGGCAACAGATTGTGCTCTCTTTTGGGCTAGTCGGATGTTGTATTCGTCGCTACCCACATCATCGGTATGGGCCATGATTTCGGTCCTGATTTCCGGATTGTCGATAAGCAGTTGGTACACCCGGTCGAGTTCTTCGTACGATGTTTCCAATAGATCGGAGGAATTGAACTCGAAATTGATGTTGTTCAGTCGGATCGGGACCTTGATTTTCAACGGACTGAGGGCTACGTCGAGTTGGTCCAGATCGCGTTGTTCGTCGAGGTCGAACGAAAGGCTCTGGAAAGCATAGCCTCTCGGGCCCCTGATTTCCATTTGAAAGGCTTCCCCTTCGCGTAGGGTAGCACTTGAATACCCGGCTTGTCCATTGCTTTTTACCGGAATGATTTTGTATCCTCTCTTTTTGTTGATGAGCAGAATGTAGGCTTCGAGGGGCGCCCCGCTTTCCTTGTCGAAAACGAAAAACCGGAGCGTGCGTTTTGTGGGCTGCAGCTCAATGTCCCGAATAAACCGATCGTAGAGCACGATATGGGAAAGAGACAGAACCAGTTGGTTTGTTTCGTAATCCTTCATCGTAACACCCACAACAAAGTCGGTTCCGATGGGCAGTTTAATGCTAACCTTTCCGGGAAAAGCCGGTTCAACCAGAATATTCTGAATCTGCCCCTGAATGTTCG
>DAIMEA010000435.1:0-3819 GCA_036725585.1 Prolixibacteraceae bacterium
TTCCTAACCAGGAACTTGTTCCCGGGGGCTTTTTCGAATACAGTTATAACCTGATCCACCGCTTAAACCTGCTGGCCGGGTCACGGATCGATTACAGTACACGCTACGGTCTTTTTTTTACACCCCGTGTCCATGTCCGGTGGTCGCCTCAGGATTGGATCACCATCCGGGCATCGGCTGGAAAAGGTTTCCGAAAACCGCTTCCTCTTGCCGAAAACCATTATTTGCTGGCCAGTTCACGTACACTTGTTCTGGAACCCGACTTGCGACAGGAAGAAGCCGTTAACACGGGAGCCAGTATTCAAATCACACTCCCGCTTGGCGAACGGGAGTTGACCCTGGTGGCCGATTACTACTATACCCGTTTTCTCCACCAGGTAGTTCGCGAAATGGATCGGGATGTGCAGCGCGTTTATTTTTCGAATCTCGACGGATTGTCGTATTCCGGGGCCTTTCAGACCGAGCTGTTATACGAGCCTTTCCGTGGGCTCACCCTGAACGCCGCCTGGCGCTGGATGGACGTGAAGCAAACCCAAAACGGAATCGTTCGGGCGCTTCCGCTCACAAGCCGTTATAAGGGAATGGTGAGCCTTTCGTACAAGACACGCCTCAACAAGTGGCAATTCGATCTGACCACACAGTTTAACGGGGGAGGAAGAATGCCCGATCCCGATCCAACGGATCCCCTGTGGAAAGAGGAATACCCGCCTTTCACGGAGGTTTATGCCCAGATTACAAAGCGAATCAAAAGATGGGAATTTTATGTGGGAGTCGAGAATCTGTTCGATTTCACCATGGACCAGCCAATTATTGCAGCCCATGATCCGTGGGGAAAGAATTTCGATGGATCGATGGTGTGGGGACCGGTGCATGGACGAAAAATATATGTTGGCTTACGCTATACCCTTCATCATTGGGAATAGATGATTTTTCTTGTTAAAAACCTTTAAAAATGGAATGAATATGAAACAAAAAGTTGGGACAGGCTCTGTGCTTGTTATAATTGCTATTATGTTGTCGATGAGTGTTTTCGGCAAAGAACGAAAAAATGAAAAAACCCTTGTTTTTACAGTAAATATGGACTGCCACGCCTGTGTGCAGAAAATTGAAGGCAATATTCCCTACGAAAAGGGCGTTAAAGATCTAAAGATTTCACTCGATGATAAAACCTGTGAAATAACGTTCCGGACCGACAAAACATCACCCGAAGCCTTGGTGAAAGCGTTTGGAAAAATCGGGTATAAAGCGGAATTGAAAACGGATCAGCCGGAAGAGAAAAAGGATAATAATGAAGATCATGAAGGACACATCCACCAATAGAACACAGATTTTTTCGTAAGGTAGAAAACAACATGTTCTGTTGCGAGAGGGGAAGGACACAGCCCCTCTCTTTTTTAATTGCTGATGTAAAGTTTATTGTTCATGATGGTCACCGAATATTCTTTTAAGGGATAGGTAGCCGGGGCATCGTCGTCGGTGGGGAATCCCGAACTGAACTGAAACTTCGAACCGCAGCAGGGGCAGGTGCCATGAAACGAGTTGCCATCGTTTTCCACGATGCATTCTCTGCTGGCTTCGAACGGGCAGGCTGCATCCCACGCGTGAAAGAGGGAGTTGTCGGGGGCCGAATAATCGTAAAATTCGCAATAGATAATCAATCCACCATAACCCGCTTCGGCATAGTATTCGGAGTAACCCGAGCTGGCCAGGTTGGTGTTGATGTTCAGATCGACTGTAACGTTTACATAACGGTAGGGGATGTAATCGACCGGATCGTCGTTGCACGATGAAAAGCTTACGACAAAAAGAATTGCAGAAAATAGGGGCCCGATAGGCAAACTTCTCCTCATTTTTCGTTATTTTTAAGCATCTTTACAAAATTAACGGTTTTATTGTTTATGGAAGACCTGATACCCTTAATAATAATTATTCTTTTGTCGGTTGTAAGCGCTGTAGTACGGAAAAAAAGGAAAGGCCAGGCTGTAGAAAGAACCATTTCCCCGCCTCCCAAAAGGCAGGAAGATCTTTTTACCTGGCTTGAGCAATTGAATCCCGATACCGATGAAGAACCGGCTCCCGGGAAGCCTTCTTTTTGGGACCAACCTTTGCCGGATGAAAAGGAACCCGTGACGGAAATACCCGATACGATTCCTCCGGAACAGAAGGTTTCAACAGTGTTCGACTCCTACAGCGGGGTGATCAGCGAAGAAGAGAAAAAGGACCTGATGAGCCGGGAAGGTATTCCGGCCATCACCGATCGGACTAGGAAGAAGACAGAAGATCCAGTAAAAGAGGAAGCTGAGCTTGTTCCGGAATACGATGCGGGTTTTTTTGATTTGCGGCAAGCGGTTATCTTCAGCGAGATCCTGAACCGCAAATATGACGAATAAGATGTTTAATAACACCATGTTATTCTTTTAAAGTTTGGCATTGTAGGAATATAATTCCAAAAAAACTATTATATTTGCGACACTTGGAGTTCCGGTTCATGTGGCTGGAATTCTATTTTTTTTACCCATTATTCAAATTTTTTTATTATGTCTGGAATTAATTATATGACCGCAGAGGGTCTGAAAAAACTAAAGCAGGAACTGGAACACCTGGTAAAAGTTGAACGTCCGGCCATCTCCAGGCAAATAGGGGAGGCCATCGAAAAGGGCGATATCTCCGAGAATGCGGAATACGATGCTGCCAAGGATGCGCAAGGCCTGCTTGAGGCCCGGATTGCGCTTTTGCAGCAGCAAATAGCCAGTGCGCGGATTATTGATGAATCCAAGATTGATACCTCTGTTGTTCAGATCATGAACGTGGTTACCATCCGAAACGTGAAAACCAATGCAACAATGAAATATACCATCGTATCGGAACACGAGGCCGATTTAAAGGCCGGTAAAATATCGATCAAAACACCCATTGCAAAGGGATTGCTGGGCAAAAAAGTGGGCGATGTGGTGGATATTAAGGTACCTTCGGGGATTATCCCCTTTGAAATAATCGAAATTTCGCTCTAATCGCTTATGGCTTCTCTGTTTTCAAAAATCGTTGCCGGAGAAATTCCTTCGTACAAAATTGCCGAGGATGAACATTATTATGCCTTTCTCGATATTTTTCCTCTGGCGAAAGGCCATACCCTGGTCATTCCCAAAAAAGAGGTCGATTATCTTTTTGATCTCGATGATGAAGCGTATGCCGGTTTACAGCTCTTTGCCAAAAAAATAGCGCTTGCGTTAAAAAAGGCTGTCCCCTGTAAAAAAGTTGGCGTAGCCGTTCTGGGACTGGAAGTACCCCATGCCCATATTCACCTGATCCCGATGCAGAGTGAGCAGGACATCAACTTTGCCAATCCCAAGAAGAAATTTTCACCCGAAGAATTCGAAGCCATACGTTCGGCCATTGCCGAAAATTTATAAGTGGATTGTTCGTCCATCCGGGTAACCGGTGAGCGCCTTAACCTCCACGATTGCTCCGATTGCTCGCCGTTGGCGCTTTTCGTTCTTTTCACACGTTCAACCTATGGCTGCACCATAGGCTAATGATCACGCGCCCTTGGCGCTCGGAACTATCGGGAGAGGAGGAATCCCTTGCAACAACGGATTTGACACACGTCGATTATCAATTCTCTCTCCACTTCGTTTCGTTCGAAATGGCACATCTGTCGAAGACTTTCATTGGTAAATTGAAAATTGGCGTTCGTCAGATCCCTTCTGTACCTTTATTTTACCCTGCCCGGATTCTTCCGCACAAATTCTTCCCAGTTTTTGAATTCTTTTTGTTGATGCGGCCGACCCGACTGGAGCCAGTGGCAAAAGGCAACGGCTA
>DAIMEA010000436.1:0-3819 GCA_036725585.1 Prolixibacteraceae bacterium
CCCTCCGGCCAGGGCAAAGTTATCGAGGGCGCCTCGTATGCCTTGGCTGTTCAATACGACCCGGCGCTCGATGCCTATCTCGACAGTGTAATTGCCCTGATAGCAGGGGCACAGGAACCCGACGGCTACCTGTATACCAGCATCACCAACAAATGCGAACGCCTTCGTCCCTGGTACGGGGCCGGGAAATGGGCCCGGCTCAACAGTCATGAATTGTACAACTGCGGCCATTTGTACGAAGCAGCCGTAGCGCATTATCAGGCAACCGGAAAAAGGAGTCTGCTCGAAATTGCCCTGAAAAACGCCGATTTAATCGATCAGGTTTTCGGGCCTGGCGAAGGACAAAAGAAAGTACCTTCGGGACATCCCATCGTTGAAATGGCTTTGGTAAAATTGTTTAAAATAACGGGCGAAGAACGCTACCTGAACCTGGCCCGGTTCTTTGTTGAAGAAACGGGCAAATGCACCGACGGGCATATGCCCAACCCTTACAGCCAGGACCATATGCCCATTGTCGATCAGGACGAAGCTGTGGGCCATGCCGTTCGCCTGGGCTATCTCTATTCGGGTGTTACCGATGTAGCTTCCCTGATGAACGATACCGCCCTGATGCTTGCTTCAAAAAGGGTTTGGGAAAATGTGGTGTCGAAAAAGCTTTACCTAACCGGGGGAATTGGGGCTCTGGCCCAGGGCGAAGGATTTGGTCCGAATTATGTACTGCCCAACATGACCTCATACTGTGAAACCTGTGCCTCTATTGCCAATGTGTACTGGAATTACCGGCTTTTTCTCAACGATGCCGATTCGCGTTATTACGATGTGTTGGAACGCACACTGTACAACGGCCTTATTTCGGGCGTTTCGTTGAGCGGCGACAAATTCTTTTACGACAATCCCCTCGAATCGAATCATACCCACGAACGGGCTCCCTGGTTTGGATGCGCCTGTTGCCCCGGAAATGTCACCCGCTTTATGGCTTCCATTCCCGGGTATGTATATGCAATCTCGGGAAATACCTTGCTGGTCAATCTTTATGTGGGAAACACGGCGGAAATTCATCTTGGGAACGACACCCTTTGTGTTTCGCAAAAAACCCGCTATCCCTGGGACGGAAAGGTTATTCTTACCATCGACAACCCGGGCCGGGGTGAAATGGATATCCGGCTGCGCATACCCGGCTGGGCATCCGGACAAGCCGTTCCTTCCGATCTGTACGGCTTTACCAAAAATACGAACACCCAGGTTACGTTTCGGGTGAACGGAAAAAAATACCGTCCCGCAATCGTGAACGGCTACGCCTGTTTCCGCGCCCAATGGGAAAAAGGGGATCGAATTGAAATGGTCCTTCCAATGGAGATCCAAAAGATTGTGGCACAAGATTATGTCGATGCCGACCGGGGGAAGATCGCGTACCAGCGGGGTCCTGTTGTTTATTGTTTCGAAGACAAAGATAACAACGACGATGGGATGTTTAGCACATGGATTGAACCCAATGCCCAGGCTGTTTCTACGTACGAAAACGATTTGCTCGGTGGAGTGGAAACGTTTACTGTTCCGGGATACAGGATGAATGCAGGGATTCCGGATACCGTTACCCTGAAAGCCATTCCCTATTATGCCTGGAACAACCGGGGACCGGCCAATATGCTGGTTTGGGTTCCTTCTTCCCGGGAATTTATTTGTTCAGACCATGCCTTCGGAAAAGAAAAGGATGCAGAACCGGATGGCTCATTTGATTTCGTAATTGGATTAAACGATGGCTTCGAACCCCATCGGTCGAACGATATCGATAAGCCCTATTACACATGGTGGCATAAAAACGATCCATCCAACTGGGTAGAATATCGTTTCGAAAAACCGGTGGCATTAACACAATCGAAAGTTTACTGGCTGGAATTGGATCACTACGAAGGAAATTACCGGATGCCGGCTTCCTGGGACCTGCAATACAAAAATGAAAACGGTGAATGGGAAAATGTAAAAACAAAGGATCGCTATACAACGGCGCCCGATCAGTACAATGCACTTCAATTTGAAGAAGTGATTACGTCGGCGCTCCGGCTGAATGCACACTTTCAAACCGGATGTTCGGCCGGAATACTGGAATGGAAGGTGCAATGAACCTGTTTTTATTTGTGCTGAGAGCTCACGTGTATACAGAAATGAATCATTCGAATAAGTAATAAAAGATGAAAGCCGAACAGAAAATAATCCGCATCGAAACCCTGATTTTTGTTGGAATAACAGCCTTTTTGCTGCTGATGGTTTTATGGGCCCAGGCCCAGCGTCCCGGACGGCGCGATTTGGGGCCGTCGACCCTGGGTGTTGAGAAAGGAATTGCCCATTATGAAACAGACAACTGGGAGATCGACTTGCTCCATTCATCCCAAACAGTTGCCGGTTTGAAGGCAAAAGGGCAGCCCGGGCTCGACTACACGCCCGGGAACCGCCTTGCCGAGCGCGACAAGAACAGGTTCTATCACCTGGGCGATCTGAACCTGGGTATTCGGGAGGCCGAATCGGGGGAGTGGACGTTTTATTCCACAGCAGCCGATCGTAAGGATGTTATTGTTTTGGATCCGGATGATGCAGATGTTTTTGCCGTGGCCGACTTATCGCCCAGCCTGCCTGCCGATATTCCGGTTTCGCTTATTCGAAAATGGAAAAAAGAAGGCGACCAATTGTTGATGCAGTTTGAACTGATCAACCAGACCGACCGGGTTCTCGAAATTGGCGCCCTGGGAATGCCCCTCGTGTTTAACAATAATTTCAACCGAAAAACCCTCGACGAGGCTCATGCAGGGCATGCATTTTTCGATCCGTATATCGGTAAAGATGCCGGTTATTTGCAGGTAGTGCAGCTCAATGGAAAAAGCAAAGTATTGCTGGTTGTACCCGATGGTGAAACACCCTTCGAAAACTATCGCCCACTGTCCGACGACCCAACCCCGATCGGCTATACCTTTGAAGGTTTGCACGAATGGATGGTCCATTCGAAGGCCTATGCCGAAACCGAATGGAAAGGGGTGGAACAGTGGAACGAACCTACATCGGCGTTCCTGCAGCCCGGGCAGTCGAAAATGTATGGTTTGCGCTTCCTGCTGGCCGATTCGCTCCGCGATGTCGAAAATACCCTTATACGGGCCAGGCGTCCTGTGGCAGTGGGTATACCGGGCTATGTGCTTCCAATGGATGTACAGGCAAAATTGTTTCTACGCTATTCCCATAAAATAAAATCGTGGAACGTTGAACCCGATGGTGCACTCCTCCTTTCTGAAGGAGAGGAAACACCCGGCGGTTGGTTTTCTTACGAGGTGCAGGGGAAGAAATGGGGGAGGGCCCGCCTGACCGTCGGTTATGGAGATGGAACAAGCCAGACCATTCATTATAAAGTGATCGAACCCGAAAAAGAAGTTATTGAATCGTATGGTCATTTCCTCACAACCGAACAATGGTACGACGATACCACCGATATTTTTGGCCGGGCACCTTCGGTCATTACCTACGATTATGAGAAGAAGGAAAAGGTTTTGCAGGATGCGCGGGCTTGGATAGCCGGTTTGAGCGATGAAGGAGGCGCCGGAAGCTGGCTGGGGGCTATCATGAAGCAAGTGGTTTTGCCCGATAAGGAAGAAGTGGCGAAACTCGAAGATTTTGTGAACCAAACCTTGTGGGGGGGAATTCAATATGCCGAAGGAGAAAAGAAATATGCCGTACGGAAAAGCCTTTTCTACTACGAGCCCGACTCGATGCCTCCCGGAACGTACAGCGATGAAATCCGCTGGGGTCGCTACGGCGGTTTCCCATCATGGAGCAAAC
>DAIMEA010000437.1:0-3807 GCA_036725585.1 Prolixibacteraceae bacterium
ATCCATTTTTCTCCTTCGGGGAGGTAAACATTTTGCGAAGTATGTCCTTTTTCCCAAAGAGCCGTGACCAGGATATCGGGGCCGTAGAGGTAGCTCTGCCAGGCTTTCCAGGCTTCCTTTTGCTCGGGATAGACGAGGAAAAGCGGACGTACAGCGGGCATCCCGCTCTGGTGGGCTTCTTTCACGAGTTCATAACTGTAATCGGCCAGGTGCTCGTGTATTTTGGCATAAAGTCGCCAGATGGCGATAAGTTCGGTGTCGTAATGCGGTTCAGACCGCATGTCCCAGGGGGCGCGATCTTCGGTGGGCCCAAATTCCATGATCGGGTTAAAGCACCCGAAGGCCAGCCAGCGTGCGGTTACTTCCCGGTCAAGGTCGCCCTGCCAGTAACCGCCAATGTCGGAACCCCAAACCGGGAACCCGATGATGGCGCAACGCTGCACGGCGATGATGGCCGAGCGCAGTCCCTCGGGCGCGGAGCCTATGTCGCCGCCCCAGAAGCCGCTGTATTTTGAGCTGCCCGTGTAACCGGCACGTGGAATGAGAACGAAATCATCGCCTTTAATGTTCCGGCAGGCTTCGTTCACTGTTTTTACATAAAGTACCGGGTATTGATTCCGTACTTCGCGGGCCGTTCGCCCATCGTTTAAAATAATGTCGTTGGTCTCGGGTACGAGTTCCTCGGCACGGTCGAGCTTGAAGCCGTCGACCCCCTGTTTCAGCATTTTCTCAAATCCATTTTCCTGCAGCCATTTACAGGCTTCCGGGTTTGTAAAGTCGATAAGCGCAACATTTTCTTTGCTGTAGCCGTAACGCGGGCCTTTTAGAGGTTGTGAATACCCTTTTTCGTTGGCTTCTACTCGCATGTTGCCCGTAACCCAGGGAGCAACCCACAACAGAAAACGGGTGTCGTTTTCGTGAAGCCAATCGATCATGCTTTGAGGATTAGGCAGGCGTTTTTCGTCCCATTCAAAATCGTCATAACCTACAGGTCCCTTTGCCCACGGCCGGTCGACCCAGTAAACCCCGCAGGGAATATCCAGGGCTTTCATCATTAAAATGTCTTCAACAAGCATGCTGTTGTAGGGTGCTTTTACCGGGGTTCCATCGAAATAGTTTGCCCGGTTTTCGTGATTGTCGCGCCAGCGCCAGGGCAAAAAGGCCCAGCGGGGAGGAACAATCGTCGGGCCCACGTGCAGCGAATGGGCTTTCACCATTTCGGCCGGATGGGACGAGGTGTAGAAGATCCCGCTCAGAGAGGGGCCTTCGAATGAGATGCTTACCTGGCCGGGATGGCTTTTGCAGAAATCATAGTGGCCTGGCCAGGTGCCTTCGAAGAACAGACCGTATCCATTGGAGGATAGATAAAAGGGTGTATAAAGCGAAACCGTGGGCTTCACAAGCATGTCGATTTTCTGCCCCCGCAGGTCGAGCGCTTCGGAGATCCCTTTTTTCCACGATTCGCTCTGATCGCCGTCGACCACACGCTCAAACAGCCCGGTAAAAAACTCATCGGGCGAAGCTGCAAGGTTAAGGCCCCAGCCCGTAATGTCGTCGGACGGATGGGCCGTGAAGGAGAAATGAACCGCATCCTCTTTCTTTTCGAAAAGGATCGTTACCCTTCGTTCGTTTATTTCCCAGGTGGCTGAGAACCGTTCGTCACCGGTCGAAAATTCAGCAGGTTTGTCCGTCAGATTGATCTTCCCGCTTTCCGTTTCAAGCCAGATAAAGCTGTTTCCGGAAACCGGGTTTCCCGTAAGGGTAACCGGGATTTTTGCTTCTTTGTTTTTCAGGATGAGTTCTGTGTTCCCTTCCCGGTTTGTTTTCCGTTGGATGAGAGAATCCGATTGACAGGAAAGGAAGGTGCTGACCAGGAATAGTCCAATCAGGAAATGTGCGGTTTTCATCTTTTCGCTTTTATGTTTTACTTGTTGATTCGGATCTTTTGATGGAAACTAAGGATACAAGGGGTTCAGGTTTTCGTAGCGAACCTTCCATCCCTTGTTTTTGGGGAATCCGTTGTTCCCGTTTCCATCGTAGCGGGTACAAAGATGGGCCACAGCAGTCAGCAGCGCGCCATTCCCGGGCAGGTACATTGGGAGCCGTTCATCCTGGTAATTGTGCCCGTTGGCGAGGTAGCGGTTTTTCTGCGTGTCCATGAGCAGGAAATCGACGGCGGTTTCGGGTTCGTTCAATGCACCGGCGGCCAGGGCAGCCAGGGGGAAATCCCAGCCCCAGCAGCTTTCCCATTCCCATCTTTCACGAATGGTTTGAAACGTATTTCGAAGCAGGGTGGTATCAATCTTGTCGGTAATGGGTAAAAAGCCGGCAATACCCAGTACGATGGGGTGGTCGGTGAAGTAGCGGGGATTGCTGTACGAGTCGGTCGCGTTTTCGGAAAACAGGTACAGGCTGTCGCCAACAGGCAAACCGGCCAGATGGTCGATTACGTGTTGCCACTCTTCCCGGGGCTCGTCGCCTCGTTGTTTTCTGTGTTCCTGGGCGGTTTTGAGCGCCCAGTACCAATAGGCCGTTTCGAATACCGGGTTCAGGGTGGTTTTTGGATCAAAGCACTCCTGGGCCGGTATCAGTGCCGGTCCCAGCACATAACGGGCTCCGGCCGAATCCCAACGGGCGTACGACGCCATGAAATCGGCTGTAGCTTCTTCAATGGCCTGGTATTTATGCAAGATCGTTGTGTCGTTTCCGGCCTGCCGGTAGAGCAAATCGATGTAATAGATGGGGTGGGGCTGTTGCCAGATCAGAAAAACCCCCACTGAGCTGGGACTTTCACTTCCGTCGGGATTGGTCATTTTGGGCCAGCGTACCCCTTTGTATCCCTGCCATTCGGCTGTTTTCTTCGCTTTGTCGAAAATGTCGAAATACCAGTTGAGTTGTTGTTCCACCCAATCCTGCCGGTTCCAAAGCAAAAAATGGACCATGTGCCACCAATGCATTTCGAGGTGGAATTTTCCGTGCCAGCTATTGAAGGTCAGGCCGGTTTCCTGTGGCGGATAAGGACCGGTACATTGAACGCGGGTAAGATATTGCGACAGAACAACTCTTCGTTCGAGTTCCTTTGCCCGGGGATCGGTCGAGCCGGAAAAATCCACGGCCCCTCCGCTTTCCCAGAATGTTTCCCATTCGCGGGCGCTTTTTTCGGCGGTTTGCGCAAACGCTTCGTTATCCTGTTCGGGAACGAAGGGCGCAAAGCGGACCGATAACTCAAACAATTCTTCTTCACTGCCCGGCATGATGCTGATGCGGTGGCTTTCTTTCTGTTTTATGGCAGCGCTGCCCGACCAATTGGCCCGGACATAATAGCAGAGTGCATCCAGCTTTCGCTCCAACAGGAGGGAGTTGTCTTTCGCCTGAATAAGACCGGTTGCATGCTGACCGGGCTTGTCGAAGTTGCATCCGCCCCGGAATTTATCGCGGGTGGGATAGGGGAACGACAAGGTGATGTACAAACGCTTGAGACCGATCAGAGGTGACTGGATCCGGAAGGCAAGTTCGTCGGAGTGGGGGTGGGCAAAAGTGCTTACTTCCACCGGAAATCCGTCGAATGTAAAGTGGCTGCTCAGTTCCCCGGTCCATAAATCGAGCCGCTGTATCGGGCTTTCGATATCGTCCAAAGTGAATGCTTCACCTGATTCGCCGATCAGTTTCAGCCCGATATAGCCGAGTTGGACGCGGTGCGGATTGGCCCGGAGCCAGTCGGTAGCTTCGGCCTTCCGGTCGCCTTCGGGGCCTGAAAACTGAGGCAGATAGGGAACCGAATCGTTTCCAACCTTGTACCATTTTTCT
>DAIMEA010000438.1:0-3787 GCA_036725585.1 Prolixibacteraceae bacterium
GGTTTGCGATTCTCCGCGATTCGTTGCAGGCATTGCTCCTTCAAATTCCCTGGGAAGAACAGGCTTTACTCGCCGAAGAGTAGGTTTTCGATCACCCTGGGGTAATATTCATATTCCAGTTCATGCACCTTTCGGGCTACATCGTCGGGAGTGTCGCCTTCGAGAACGGTGCAACGGGCCTGAAAAATGATCTGTCCCTCGTCGTAGGCCTCATTTACAAAATGAATGGTTATTCCTGATTCCTTTTCCTTATTGTCGACTACTGCCCGGTGAACTTTGTCGCCATACATCCCTTTTCCTCCGTATTTGGGAAGGAGTGCCGGGTGGATATTGATGATTGGGAAAGCGTTGATGAGCGAACGGGGAATGAGCCAGAGAAAACCGGCCAGGACAACCAGATCGATTGAATTTTCATGTAAGTGGTTGATGACCCGGTTTGTATCGTAAAAATCATTTCGGGAAAAAACAAGCAATGGAATACCCAGACGTTTGGCCCGGTCGAGAACCCCTGCATCGGGCCGGTTCGAATAAATGCATTCAATGTTCAAATTTTCATTCCCGTTAAAATATCGGGCGATATTTTCGGCATTCGACCCCGATCCGGAGGCGAATATGGCTATTTTTTTCATTCTGAATTGATTAAATTATGGGTTTATTTTCCGATTTTTCCGGTAAAAATAATCCATACTTTCATTAAACGGGCAGCTGCAAAGAGAAAATTTGGTTTTTTGAGGGGTTTCTTTATTACTTTGCACCGTTTTAAAAAAATGAGTATTTATCCATTAAAAATTACAACTATGTCTGACATTACAGAAAGAGTAAAGGCAATTATTGTTGATAAACTGGGTGTAGATGAGAGCGAAGTAACACCCGAAGCCAGCTTCACCAACGATTTGGGCGCTGATTCACTGGACACCGTTGAGCTGATCATGGAATTCGAGAAAGAATTCGATATGGCCATACCCGACGACCAGGCTGAAAAGATCAGTACGGTTGGCGATGCCATTAAATACATCGAAGAAAAATCCAAGTAATAAACTTTTTCTTTTTTATGGAATTAAAACGAGTAGTAATAACCGGGCTGGGAACCATAAATCCCATAGGCAACAATGTAAGCGAATATTGGGAAAGCCTGCAAAAAGGGGTTAGTGGTGCCGGGCCCATTACTCGGTTTGATGCAACAGCCCATAAAACAAGATTTGCCTGTGAGGTGAAAAACTGGAATCCCCTCGATCATTTCGACCGGAAAGATGCCAGAAAGTACGATCTGTATACCCAGTTCGCCCTTGTGTCGGCCAAGCAAGCAATTCTTGATTCACGCATCGACCTTGAAAAAATTGACAAAAACAGGGTTGGCGTAATCTGGGGAGCTGGGATTGGTGGAATTCAAAGCTTTGAGGATGAAGTGATGGGATTTAATATGGAAAACCCAAAAACTTCACCCTTTTTTATTCCCAAAATGATTGCCAACATTGCCAGTGGATGTATTTCCATAGAATATGGATTCAGGGGGCCCAATCTGACCACGGTTACGGCATGTGCCTCATCGGCTAATGCCCTGATCGATGCCTTCACCTACATTCGTTTGGGCAAAGCCGATCTGATCGTGTCGGGTGGTTCCGAAGCGGCTATTACTCAGGCAGGAGTGGCAGGCTTTAATTCGATGAAAGCTATTTCGACCCGGAACGACGACCCGAAAACGGCCTCCCGTCCCTTCGATAAAGACCGGGATGGCTTTGTTATGGCCGAAGGAGGCGCTGCACTGATCCTCGAAGAATACGAACACGCAGTGCGCCGCGGAGCCCGGATCTATGCCGAAATTGTCGGGGCAGGCCTTAATGCCGATGCCTATCACATGACGGCTCCCGACCCGGAAGGAACCGGCGCCGGGCTTGTTATGAAACTGGCTTGCGATGATGCAGGGATAAGTCTGGATCAGATCGATTATATCAACGTTCATGGCACATCGACCGGGCTGGGCGATATTGCCGAACCACAGGCGATTATTCGGACCTTTGGTGAACATGCCTATAAACTTAGCATCAGTTCTACAAAATCGATGACGGGTCATTTACTGGGAGGTGCCGGAGCCGTTGAGTCGATTGCTTCGATACTGGTTACCATCCACGATTTTATACCTCCCACCATCAATCATTTTGAAACAGATCCGGAAATCGACGCGAACCTCGATTTTACCTTTAATAAAGGAAAAAAACGAACCGTTCATTATGCATTAAGCAACACATTCGGCTTCGGAGGGCATAACGCTTCGATCTTATTTAAGAAGTACCCATGATCAAGAAGCTTTTTCAAAGAATAAAACTCTTTTCTTCCAAAAGGAAAGAGTTTTATTTCTTTCTGAAGGATACCATCGGTTTTCTGCCCGGTAACACCCGGCTTTACGATATTGCCTTTATCCACAAATCGGCATCAACGACCGATTCGATGGGAAACCTCATTAATAATGAACGGCTTGAGTATTTGGGTGATGCTGTTTTGGGTGCCGTCGTAGCCGAGTATCTTTATAACCGCTTTCCCCAACGGGGCGAAGGATTTTTGACCCAGATGCGCTCCAAACTGGTCAATCGAAATTTCCTGTCGCAGTTGATTACCGATACCGGGCTGTACCAGTTTGTCCGCTCACGAAGCATTGGCCATTCTACCGCCAGTAATATTTATGGCGATGCCCTCGAAGCCCTCATCGGCGCCATATACCTCGATAAGGGCTACGAAACTGCCCGCTATGTGATTGTAAAAAAGTTTTTAAATGAGTATGTCGATCTGAATAAACTGGAAGAGACCGACAACAATTACAAAAGCCAGCTTATTGAATGGGGACAGAAAAACAAAAAGGATATCTCTTTTCAAACAGAGGAAGAGCCTGCAGCGAACAGCAAGTTCAACATTTTTGTCACGAACATCGATATCGAAAAGGAGCCTCAGGGCAAAGGGTACGGCAGCTCGAAAAAAGAATCGCAACAAAATGCTGCACGCGAAGCGCTCAAAAGCCTCGGTCAGTTCGACGGGGCGTGAAGCTTTGCTGTTTTCCCACTCCATACCCGGTATTTTCCCAATTCAATTTCCACGAGCAGGGATGGTATTTTCGTTAAAAAAGGTTGACAGGCAGGTTAAATATTGTTAACTCAAATTCAAGGCCATTGCGCTTTCTCCTATCTTTGTCGTTATGGCAAAAATCCGGATATATCTGCTGATTGTTGGGATGTCGGTTGTTTTGGGTTTGTTGATTTTTGTTCAAATGAACATACTCAACAACGCGGCCGATTTGCGCGAAGAACATTTCGGGCAATTGGTCAAGCGCTGCCTCATGCAGGTAGCTACCCGGCTCGAAGAGGAGGAGACCCGGCAATTCTTAGAGGAAGAGTATTACCAAACAAAGCAATTTTCGCAGGAACCTCCGTTTTCCCGCACACCCTCGTGGCCCGGAGGCGCCATCGATCAAAGACAAATACGATTTTCGCTCAACGTTGTCCAAACCCCCGACGGATCGCTTCATGCCGCTGCTTCCATAAACGAAAGCGATACGCTTGTGTCCTTGCAGGAGCCCGTTCAAAATCTGCATCCCGATTCATTCGATCCTTATGGCTCAGGCCTTATTGGGGAACAGGAAGATTATTCGAACGGTATCCGTAAACACGATCTTTTTACCCGCAAACTACAATATCAGCTTCATTTGGCCAATCAGCCCATAGAGCAACGAGTCGACAAAGAAAAATTGCACATTTTCCTGGAAGATGAATTCAAATCGCACGGCATTTTGCTCGATTAC
>DAIMEA010000439.1:0-3774 GCA_036725585.1 Prolixibacteraceae bacterium
AGATGAACCGGATAAAGGGAAAATTGAAGAAAATAATGGGGGAAGTATAAGATGGAACTGGACGATTTAAAGCAAACCTGGAACAAGCTGGCCAGCAACAGCCAGAATAGGGGACTGCTCCCCGAGGAGGAGATACGGAGGTATTGCGAACGCAAAACACTCGATATATCGGAAAAAATTGGACGGAACATCCGTATCGGTGTCGGCATTATCGTGGGGTGGGTTTCCCTGGGCTTTGCCATCAACTTCCTATTCTCGCCCATGCTCGAGAACTATCTCGATAAACCGTATATCACCGACGAACTGCTTTTCTGGACCTTCCTCGTCGAAGTGTTTAATTACCTGCTGATTTTTGTTACCATCCTGGTTTTTTGGCTCCGTTATAATGCCGTAGAACGAAACAATCCCGAAGCGCCCGATCTGCGCGACAAACTGCAACGACTCATCAGAATCCTGGGTTCCTATAAAGTTATGTTTTATGTGGTGCTGGTTATTGTGCTCCTGTATGTGATTGCCTCGTTCAGCTCGGGTTTTATAATGGCTTCTTCCTATGAACTCGAAGAAGCCGGCATCAAGGTCGACGATATCCGCTTTTTTCGCTGGATTGTTGTGGGGCTCACCTTCCTCATCGTACTGGGGATAATTGTAGGGATTTACTATTTATTATTTAACTTTTTCTTCAAACGCCTCTACGGACGTTATCTGAAACAACTTAAAGCCACCCTGCACGAGCTGGATGAATCCATTCCCGGCGAATAATCCCTCTTTGTTTCTGTTTTTTTGTTTCACCGGAGAAAACCCGTACCTTTGATCCGATATTTCACACAATGGGGTGCCCAATCCCGATTTTTTAAATCGGGTAATTCCCCGGATCATTGAAAAATAATCCGTTTCGGGAATTTAAATACGGGCTGAGATCAAACCCTCTGAACCTGATACGGTTAGTACCGGCGAAGGGAAGGTGTACAGGATAAAATCCTGCCTCATTGGTTACTTGTTTAACCAACTTTTTTTTTAAATGAAAACCTTATTCTTTCTGATGATCCTGCTTGCTGGATCGGGGGCTTTGGCCCAGCATTCCCTCAGGGGAACGGTAATGACAAGCGAAAACGAAGCTTTGCCCGGGGCCAGCGTGGTGGTCGAAGGCACCCTGCGTGGAACGGTTACCGACGAAAACGGTCGCTTTTTTCTCGAAAACCTTGGGAAAGGAGATTATGTAATCCGTGTATCCTTCATTGGCTATTTTGCTACAAAACAGTCGGTGCATCTGGCTGCCGACCGCGATCTGAAAATTGTTCTCCAAAAAAGCAATGTCCTGACTGAGGAAGTGTTTGTTTATTCGACGAGGGCAAGCGCGAAAACCCCCATTGCTTCCACCACGGTCGATTCGCGCCAGATCGAAAGCCAAAACCTGGGCCAGGATGTTGCTTACCTGCTGCAAACAACCCCGTCGTTTGTCTCCTCGTCCGATGCCGGTACCGGGATCGGATACACTTCCTTTCGGATCCGGGGGACCGACATGAACCGGATTAACGTGACCATAAATGGCATTCCGTTGAACGATCCCGAGTCGCATGCCGTGTACTGGGTGAACATGCCCGATTTCCGTTCTTCGCTCGAAAACATCCAGGTGCAGCGCGGTGTAGGTACGTCGACTCAGGGAGCCGGCGCTTTTGGTGCCACGGTGAACATGCAAACCCGCAACGTTAACACCGTGCCCTATGCAGAATACAGCGGCTCGGCCGGATCGTTTCGCACCCTGAAAAATACCTTCCGGGTGGGTACCGGGCTGATCCAAAACCGTTATAGTTTCGAGGCCCGGCTGTCGAAAATCAGCTCCGACGGCTTTATCGACCGGGCCTTTAGCGACCTGAAATCGTTTTACCTTTCGGGGGGCTACTACACCCCGAACACCCTGCTGAAGGTGAATGTCTTTTCGGGGAAGGAAATTACCTACCAGGCCTGGAACGGGGTTCCTTCGGTCCGATTGAAAAGCGATTACGAAGGGATGAAACGATACGAAGAACATTGGCTATATTCAGCCCGGGAAACAGAAGAAATGATCCAGTCCCATCCCCGGACCTACAATTTGTATACCTACGAAAACGAAACCGACAACTACCAGCAGGATCATTATCAGCTTCTTTTTAACCATAAATTCTCCGGGACCCTCCATCTGAATGCCGCATTGCATTACACCCGGGGAAGGGCTGTTACGAACAGTACAAGGAAGACGAAGATTTTGCCGATTACGGCGCCGATAACCCGGTAATTGGCAACGATACCCTTTCATCCACAAACCTGATCCGGCAAAAATGGCTCGACAACGATTTTTTCGGGGGCACCTTTTCGTTAAGCCACCTCAGCCCGAAAACGGAATTTACCCTGGGCTCCGGTTGGAACAAATATCTGGGCGACCACTTTGGGAACGTAATCTGGGCGCAAAATTCCGGGACGATGGAGAAAGACCATGAATGGTACCGGAACCGGGGCGTCAAAACCGACTTTAACGTGTTTGTCAAAGCGAACCATGCTTTTAGCGAAGACTTTAACGTGTATGCCGATCTTCAGTACCGGAATATTTTGTACTCGATCGATGGATGGGACGATGATCAGAGAGATCTGACCCAAGACCACACCTTTGGTTTTCTGAATCCCAAACTGGGCCTGTTTTTTGCTCCTAATCAGGGTTCAAAAGCCTGGATATCGTGGGCAATGGCCCACCGCGAGCCCAGCCGGAGCAATTTCACCGATGCCGATCCCGAAGCGGAAGCCCCCACCTTCGAAGTACTGAACGATTTCGAAGCCGGCTGGCAGTTTCAGTCCGGGGCCTTCTCCCTGTCGGCCAACGCGTATGTGATGCTCTATCGCGACCAGCTCATCCTGACGGGCGAAATCAACGATGTAGGGTCAGCCATCCTGGTGAACGTCGACGAAAGTTACCGGGCGGGTATCGAAGTGATGGCCGGCTGGAACATCCTGCCCGGTTTACGCTGGGATGTGAACGCCACCTTCAGCCGGAATAAGATCCTGAATTTTACCGAGTACGTCGATAACTGGGACACCTGGGGCCAGGATGCCTTTGCGCTGGGTACTACCGATATTTCGTTCTCGCCCGGGCTGGTAGCCAACAGTATGCTCCGGTATGCGCCCCTGAAAAACCTCGAAATCGGGCTAAGCACCCAGTATGTGGGTCCCCAGTACATCGATAACACCTCGAGCCCCGACCGGATGCTCGACGCGTACTTTGTAAGCAACCTGCAACTGTCCTGGTCGGTTTTTCCGGAATGGACCAAAGAACTTGCGTTTCATTTGCTGGTTAATAATTTGTTCAACGAGGAGTACGAGAGCAATGCCTGGGTGTATTCCTACATTCTGGGCGGCGAACGATATACGATGGACGGCTATTTTCCGCAGGCCGGGATCCACTTTCTGGCGGGGATTACGATGAGGTTTTAGATTTCAGATTGCAGGTTTCCGGTTTCAACCAAATTAATTGGGCATAATGCGGCAATGACCGGGAGACTGAAGGGTTCATCGGTTTTATGCAGGCAGGATAAATGAAGCACTGCGTTTCAAAATCAGACCATCAGCGCGCTATAAAAATTTTACAACCCGGTTTATAAAAAAGTCATCGAAATCGATCAGCTTGATCGGCCGATCCGGTCGAATCCCCTTCCCCGGGTATTTATTTCATCTGGTTTGGAGACATTTTTCTTCGATAGTACCAATCCGAAACCACTGTTGTCCGGGGAAATGAAAAAGAGTGAACAG
>DAIMEA010000440.1:0-3772 GCA_036725585.1 Prolixibacteraceae bacterium
AAAGATGATAAAAGCGTTCCGCTTTTGACGTTCCCTGAAACAAAAAAAGCCTTTCGCTATCGCGAAAGGCTTTTTTTGTCGGGGTAGCAGGATTCGAACCTGCGACCTCCTGCTCCCAAAGCAGGCACACTAACCGGGCTGTGCTATACCCCGTTTTACCCGCCGAAGCCTTGTCGCTGACGCTTCATAGCTAAAGAAACGGAGCGGCGAAGGTGGGTAATTTACACCTTAGCTTTTGCAAAGACGGGATAAATAGTTCTTTAAACTTACCGTATCTGAGTCATTTATAAAAAAAAGACCGCCTACGCTGAAGCTACGGCGGTCGAGGGCGGAGAGAGGGGGATTCGAACCCCCGGTACCCTTTGACAAGTACGACGGTTTAGCAAACCGTTGGTTTCAGCCACTCACCCATCTCTCCCGATGGTTATCGCCAAAATGAAACTCCGTTGTTCCGGAGTCGCTTTTCCATGCTGTGCAGAACGTATACCCGTTCTTTAAAAACGTGCGTGCAAAGATAAATTCTTTCGGTGCTTTTCCAAAATTATTGACCAAAAATTACACGTCTTCGCCGCTTCGAACCTTATTTAAATCGGTTTTATTTTTCGTTTTCCGGGAAATCTTTAATCCTTTGAAAATGTAAATTTTGGAATCACAGAAAAGGAATTCTTGCCGCGAAAGCCGGAACAAGTTTGCTTTTTTGCCCCATTAAATGTACTTTTAATTCTGAAAAAAACGTTCTTTACATAAAAGCATTTAACCGCATTAAGTTCCTGAATTTGGTAAACTCAACATACTAAATTAACCGAGAAAGCTTTCGGGCGTAATGACAGGCCTCGTAGTTCCGATGCACATTGGGATGAGCAGTTTCGCTGCCGTTGGAAGTCAAAGCACCCGGGCACTCAAATCCTGTATTTTCGGGGTTTTATTCAAACGGGATTAATGCGGTTCTTTTTTGTGTATGATTAGCCCCTGTCCCACTCCCTTGTTTTTCAGTCCTTCGGCCAGGGCGCCCAGTCCCATTAAAACAAACAGGAAAACACCGATTCGTCCAAGCACATCCCCCAAGCGGGCATAAAGTGTGCGGGCATTGTTCCGGTTCAGGCTTCCACGAATTGCCGTTTGTTCCCACCAGCGCGTTTTTTGGAGATACATTCCCCGCTGATCGATCAGGCAACTGATTCCGGTATTGGCGCAGCGGGCAACCGATCGGCGGAACTCAACAGCCCGTAAACGGGAAAAGGACAGATGCTGCCGGTAACCCGGCGAATTGTACCACCATCCATCGTTGGTAATAACCAGCAAAAGGTTGGCTCCTTTTTCGACAAAGCCCGATATATAGGCTCCATAACCCGATTCATAACATATAGGAACCCCAACGATGGTCCCATCATGGGTAAAAACAGTGGGTTTGGGCTGGGTCCCCAGGGTACCGGTCATTCCCCCAAGATCGAGGATCAGCGGTTCGAGAAAGCGAAAAAATTTTTGAAAAGGCATTTTCTCCACACCGGAAACAAGCACCGATTTGTGATAGATGCCCACTTTTTCCCTGGGCCGGATAAATAGCGCCGAATTGTGGGCTGTATAAATGAACGAACTGTCGTTCCGGTAACGTACACTTTCGGGTAATGCATCGTCGGGTTGATACTGACGATAGGATGAGGCGCCCACAATGGCAACGGCATCGGGATAATTCAGGTTCAAAAAGCGCTTCAGACTCCATACATGCCAGTTGCGGTCGGGATTGTTTTCCCAAACATCGTGCAGGGCGGTTTCGGGGCCGATAAAAAAGCGGGTTTCGGGGGTTCCCAGGGAATCGAAACCGGCGATCAGTCGATCGAACTGATCGTCGTAACTCATTCCCCGAAATTTATCGTGGTACGGATCGATGTTGGGCTGCGAAATGACCACCTCCACCGGATCGGTCTTTTCCCGGTAGCTGCTAAAGCGAAACAGGGAACAAGCAAGCGGAATACAAAGCGCCATAGCCGGTATGATCCATCGCTTTCTGTCGAAATGTCCCGTACCCAATAAAAGGGGATTCAGAAGCGATCCGACGAGCAGGTTTAGCAGTAAAACCCATAAGCTTCCCCCCAGCACACCGGTTATTTCGTACCATTGAATCAGATAAATATCGTTCGCAAAACCGTTACCCAACGTAAGCCATGGCCACGACATGTCCCAGTTGTAGTGGAGGTATTCGAATGCCAGCCATGCAAATACCAGGAAATAATTCCCATACGTAATTCCTTTTATCCGCTTTACATTGTGGGCAATCCACCAAACGGCCGACATAAGAAGGGAATTCAGCATAATTGCGACCGCTGCCCCGATCAGGGTTGCATGGGCAATCCACCAGGTAGTGAGACCATTCCATATGAAAAAGGTCAGAAAGGAATACAAGCCAAACACGATCGATCCATAGGTATGCCGCTCCGAAAAAAGAGCGCTTTCGATATACAGCAAGGGCAAAAATGCGATGAAAAGCAGTGTTCCCGAACCACCCAACCACGGAAGGGATAGCAAAACTCCGGAAAAAAGGGCAGCGATGAGATAACGGGGTTTCATGAGCGTGTAAAATCATGATTCGGATGCGGCATCAGGAAAAACGTTTGCCGTTGTTCAAATACAAATTCGAGTCGCCCCATTTGCAGGGCGGCCCAACCCGCCTGGTTGACCACAACCTCTTTCTTTCGTTTATTCCGGAATTGTTGGGGTTGTTTCAGAAAAGTATGTGTATGTCCGCCCAAAATAACATCGGTAAAATGGGTCCGACTGGCCAAAAGCACATCGGAAATCCGGTCGGGTTCGGAATACGAATAACCCAAATGGGATAGGCACACAATCAGGTCGCATTTTTCCTCACGGCGAAGGTAGGCTTCTTCTTCCCATGCCGTTTCGAGTGGATCGAGATAACGGGTAGCGCCCGATTTGGCCGGGTCGACCAAGCCGTCGAGTTCAACCCCGAGACCATAAACGCCTACGCGCAGGCCGTTTTGTTCAAAGACCCGGTGCCGGTCGATTTTCCCGCTAAGAGGTGTTTCAGAAAAGTCGTAATTTGAATTGATCAGGGGAAAACGGGCGTGGTGAAGCGCAAGGGATAATTGCTGCAGTCCATTGTCAAATTCATGGTTTCCCACGGTCGAAGCACTGTAGCCCATCTCCGACATAAGTTTCAGAATGACTTCAGCGCCAAAAAAATTAAAATAGGGTGTGCCTTGCGAAAAATCGCCGCTGTCGAATAGCAACAAATCCGGGCAGGTTTTCCGAAGCGCTTTCACGTATGCCGAAATCCGATGCAATCCGCCCTTGCCTGCGTTAACCGGATGGTTTTCGGGTTGGGCTTCGAAATGACAATGTAAGTCGTTGGTATGAAGGATGAGCAAGGTCCGTTCTTTGCCTCGGCCTAAAGCGACCGAAGGAACAAATGCGGTTGTGGCGGCAGCCAGGCTTGCTGTTTTAAGAAAACCTCTTCTAGTTAATTTCATAGATCCTCCCATCGGTTGATGCACCAATTGTTTCACCGTTGTGGGTTCGCTCGCGCATAACTCCGATGATAACATCGCGCAGTTTTATTCCCAAAGGAATCCGCTTTTCAGCCCGGGTGAGTGTTTTCATCCCGTCGCCCCCGTTAGCCAGGTAATCGTTGGTAATAAGCCAGTATTTTTCACTGGGGTCAAGGGCTTTTGATCCGATTTGGATGTTGTGCGCTTTCCCCGATTGAATGCCAAAAGTAATACCCGAAACACCTTCACCGCCCCGCGAAGCCAGATGA
>DAIMEA010000441.1:0-3771 GCA_036725585.1 Prolixibacteraceae bacterium
CATTGCCGCTCCAGGCTTCGAGGTTGCGGCGTACCCGAAGCAGCGGGCCTGTCGTACGGGTACTTTTTCGGGGTGCTGTAACCCGGTATTCGGGACCCGAAATCCCGGATGCCTGTTTTTGATGCAGAATCCCGGCAGAAAAGAAATCGCCGTTGGGGTTGGGCACAAGCACAGCGGGCGTTTCCAGTAGTACTCCAAAAAGATCCGACACGTTCTTCAGTTCCTTTTCTCCTTTTTGGCCGGTAAAAACGAACAAAGCTTCCGAAGCGCGGGTTAAGGCGACGTACAGAAGATTCAGGTTATCGATGTACTGCATCAAGAGTTCGGTAAAATATACGTCGGCAAACTCTGTCTGTGCCAATGGTTTCACACAGCGCACGGGAAGAACCGGAAACAAATCGCGGTAATCATCGCCCGAAGGGCACCACAAAATATCGGCCTGCGATCCGGCTGCCGCAAAACTCCAGTCGCAGAACGGGAGCATCACTACCGGGAATTCCAGCCCTTTTGATTTATGCACGGTCATGATCCGGATGGCATCCCGTTCTTCGGATGTTTGAACGTTCACCTTGGATCCGTTTGTTTTCCACCACGCGACAAAACGGTGAAGATTGCTGCTTTCCCGTCGCTGAAAATCGCCCACAGTATCGCGAAATGCCATCAGGTTGGCCGTCTCTCCTTCAAGAAGGTCGAGGTGGTAGAGCGATACGAAGGTATCGACCAGGTCGGTTAACGAAAGAGAAATCCATTTTTGCCGAAGCGTGAACCCTTCCTTCTCATCGCAGAAAAAAGGGAAATATCGGTCCATAATCGCCCCCGAAAGCAAATCGTTCGACCCGTTTCCGCCGGAAGAACCCGGTTGGTTTTCGTCGCCGGAAAACGAAGGCACGTCAATCGATTTGCGCCGAAACATGGGCAGAAGCTCCCGATCGAACAGGAGAACCAACATCTTCTGAAGAATCGAATCGGCGGGCGTAATGGTATAGCGCATCAATCCGGTCAAAAAACGTACCAACGGCGAACTATCGAGCAACAGGCTATCGTTCGAAACAACGTCGAAATTCGCCTTTTCGTTTGGATTTTCTTTCCGGTAACGAAGCAAGGCACGGGCAACCTGGATCCCAATTTTGTTGGTCCGCACCAGGATCACAATATCTTTGGCCCGGTAGCCCTTTTCCTGTACCGCCTTAATTGCATCGATCAGCTCGCGCAAGGTCTGTTCGGCATAAACGGAACGCTGGCTGCTGTCGAGTTGTTTTACCCGGACATAGCCTCCCTTGTTCCTGCTTCGAACTTCCTGAACAACATCCGAGAAAGCGTTTTCAATCAGTTTTTCGGTATGGGGCCCGAGGGCAACACTCCCGGGAGTCTCCGGCAGTATTTGTCGAAATTGCTCCTGCAGAATATGCGGTGCTTTCTGAAAAATTTCGTTATTGACACGGACGATGGTTTCGGCGCTGCGCCAGTTTTCGTTCAGCGTTTTTTCATCGATCGGAAAAATTGCCAGCTCGCCGGAAAGACGATGATCCAGAAGTGTCCAGTCGCCGTTTCGCCAACGATAGATGGATTGTTTGACATCGCCAAACACCCGTACCGGTTTTTTTTCGGCCAGGGAATTGACCACAAGAGGCTTAAAATTTTCCCACTGAAGCAGCGAGGTATCCTGAAATTCGTCGAACAGAAAAGAGTGGTAATAGTTTCCGGTTTTTTCGTACACAAAAGGAGCATCGTTGTCACCGATGATGCCACGGAGAAGCCGGTTCGCCTCGCTCAGGAGCAGCGCATTTTTCTCCTGACTTACTTCCCTGATTTTGAGGGAAAGCGACGAAAGCACGCCCAAACCGTGAATGAAATGGTACAATTCGCGGGCCGTTTGGTACTTAATATGGGCTTTTGCGTAAAAATCGATGCTTTCGCGGATCAATTCATTCATTCCTCCGTGGTAACAATCCAAAACCCTCCCTGGATTTTTTTTGTCCGCGGGCCAGTTTTCGGGATCGTCGAGTGCTGCCTGAAAGCGTTTTCCCAATACGATTGTCCCACCGGAAAAATGGTGCATTTTGGGAAAGAACGAAGCAAAAGAACCCGATTTGAATTTAAAATCATCCGGAGTCAATCCATATTTCTCCAACAATTTAACACCCTGTTGCCCCAATGAAATCCACTTATTTTCGAAAACCTTTTGTTTTTTGATCAGGCGTTCCTTCAATATTTTTATGGCGGCGCGTTCCTCATCCCGATCGCGTAAAGTTGTGGGCCGGGCAGGAAAGGGTTCTTTTTGCAACTCGTATCCCAGGCGGAGAAGTTCGTCCCTGATCTGCCAGCTCTTCCCCTGGTTCAGACGCTCCCGCGACATCTGAAGCAACCATTGGAATAGTTCGGGATCGTGATCCATATCCAGGAACATCCGGTCGCAGGCTTCGTTTAACACCCCCTCTTCGTCGAGGTTCACTTCGTAGCTTCCGTACAAACCCGATTCGCGGGCAAAGGAACGCAAAACCCCCTGGAAAAAACTATCGATGGTGCTTACCGAAAAATGATCGTAATCGTGCAATAAAAGCGAAAGGGCTTTCCGGGCATGCAGTCTGATTTTTTCCGGATTTTCGCCTGTCTTTTTTTCCAGGACGGGCAAAAAATCCGGATTGGCCTCGTTTGCAAGAGCATACAGGGCGCGCAAGATACGGGCCTTCATTTCGGCTGTGGCTTTGTTCGTAAACGTAACGGCAAGAATATGCCGGTAACACCCGGGATCATCCACAATAAGCGCAAGATATTCGCTTACCAGTTGAAATGTTTTTCCCGAACCGGCAGATGCCTTGTAAACCGTTAGTTGTGCCATCGTTTTCAATAAAAGAAGAGCCCCGAAATTACACAAAGCGTTTGAGAATACCCAGCGCCTGCATTTTATAATGCCCGCCAAAAAGCAGATAATGGTTGAGCACATGATAGAGTTGATAAATCAGGTTCCGTTCCTTCCATCCATCGGGAAAGGGATTGGTTTCACAATAGGCTTCGTATACCGGCGGCGCAAAGCCCCCGAACATCGTCATGATCCCCATTTCAAATTCCCGATCGGAATACGAAACGCAGGGGTCGATCAGGGCAGGACCGTTCCGGGTATACAAAAAATTCCCCGACCAAAGATCGCCGTGAATCAGAGAAGGCTTGGGTCGATGGCCGATCCATTGTGTTGCATTCGCCAGAAATCGTTCCAACAGCTTCCCGTCCGCAGTATTCCAGTCGCGGTATTGTTCGATTTGCCGGATCAGGTGCCCGATCCGTTTTTCCCGGTAAAAGGGGATCCAGTCGGTTTGAAAGGTATTGTCCTGCCGGGTTTCGCCACAATAATTGGCAGAAAAAAAGCCAAAGCAGTCGTTATAAACCTGGTGCAGGACCGCCAAACCCCGGCCCAGGTTTTCATCCTCCCGGGGCGTATGGCCCGGCTCAAGGTAATCGGTGAGCAGGAAACCGGGTTCCGTACCGATGCTTTTCCACAAAAGAGGTTCGGGGATGTGTAGATAGGGATTGGGATTTTTTCGCAATTCGAGGAGCGATTCGGCTTCACGTTCAAACAAGTCGGGCGGCCCGTTGTGCTTCCATTTCAACAGCAGGGGACCCCGCGACGTAGAAAGCCTCATTGCCCGGCTGATAGAACCCCCGCCCAGTGGCTCAATCGCCCCGAGCGTAAGCGTTTCGCCAAAACGCTCGCGGTAAGCCTGCCGCAGGTTTTCCATCAGGGGAGCATGCTGGGAATGATTCATTTTGTTCGTG
>DAIMEA010000442.1:0-3755 GCA_036725585.1 Prolixibacteraceae bacterium
TTCCCATCGATAAATTTACCTATCCGGGGCCCAATCCGGTTTCGCGCGAAACGGCCGTGGTGATGTTGGCCGACGGTGTCGAAGCTGCGGCAAGGAGCCTGCCCGTGAAAACCGAAGAGTCGCTGCAGAAAATGATCAACCAGATCGTCGATGCGAAGATCGAAAACCACGAGCTCGACGATGCCCCTTTCACGTTCAGGGACATACGGGATGTGAAGCGGATCTTCCTCGACAAATTGAAAAATATTTATCATCTGCGGATCCAATATCCGGAAGAAAAAAAGAACTGATTCGATAATTTTCTTTGTCATTCTTTGGTAGAATCCAAGAATAGTGACACTTTTATGGCCTTTGCAAGCAACGGACAAAGAGAAATAATAACACCAAAAAAATCACACTGTGGCTACATGTATTTTATTTGCCTGTCCCTGTGGCACGTTGGCTACCGGCAACAAGGCAGGATTGAATCCCCCGGCATTTGAAACAGAGATCGACGGAAAGAAAGTCGCTCTTTTCACCCTGAAAAACAGCAATGGTTTGGAAATGTCTGTCACCAATTATGGTGGCAAGGTCGTTTCCCTGTGCGTCCCCGACCGCGACGGTTCTTTCCGCGATGTGGTAACCGGTTACCGGAGCATCGACGAATACCTGAATTCGGGTGAAATATACTTCGGCGCCGCCATCGGGCGGGTGGGAAACCGGATCGCCCGGGGAACCTTTTCCCTCGAAGGGAAAACGTATAAACTGGCCGTCAACAACGATCCCAATCATTTGCACGGCGGCGTGAAGGGGTATCATGCCGTGGTATGGGATGCCCGGATGATCGATGACCAAACCCTGGAACTTTCGTATGTCTCCCCCGACGGAGAAGAAGGCTACCCGGGAACGCTGTCGGTCCGGATGGTTTACCGGCTCACCGATCAGAATGAATTTTGGATTGAATATTATGCGGCTACCGATCAAACTACCGTGTGTAACCTGACCCATCATTCGTATTTCAATCTTTCGGGGGAAGGTTCGGAAACCATTCTCGATCATGTAATGACCATTCATGCCGATGGTTTTACCGCCAGCGACGACAACCTGATCCCCAGCGGCGTAATTAGCCCGGTAGAGGGTACCCCGCTCGATTTTCGCCAGGCACATGTCATTGGCGAACGGATCGATGTGCCTTGCCCGGCGCTCCAGGCGGGCAGGGGATACGACCATAATTATCTTCTAAAGCGGAACGGACAGGGCGTTGAAATGGCCGCCTCGGTCTTTTCTCCCGTATCCGGAATCCAAATGGACGTTTGGACCGACCAGCCCGGCATGCAATTCTATTCCGGTAACTGGATGAATGGCTCCGAAACCGGAAAAGCCGGTAAGGCCTATCAGAAACGCAGCGCTTTTTGCCTCGAAACCCAACATTTCCCCGATTCACCCAATCAACCCGGTTTTCCTTCCATCGAGCTGAAACCGGGCGAGACCTACCGGCATACCTGTGTATACCGTTTTTCGACCGTTGGGGAATAACAATCGATCGGGATTCGCAGGGATATTTGTAGACGGATTGCTTCGGATGTCCTTTTTCGGACGCAAGGGTGAAGCGTGCGGTCTAGTCGAAGAAAAATTTCAGGGCCATCAGGAAAATGGAAATGGCCAGCACAATTTTCACGGCCTTTTCACCTTTTCGTAAAGCCACTTTCACCGAAAGAAAGGAGCCCAGTGCATTCCCCAGCGAAATGGCCAGGGCATAAACCCATTGTATGGTGCCGCTCATTCCGAAAATAATCAGGACAGGAACCGTATAGAGCAGAACAACAAAGGTTTTGTGCAGGTTCACCCGCAACAGGTCGTACGCCATCAGGTGGCGGAAGGCGGCCATCAGGATGAAACCGACGCCAATCTGGATGAAGCCGCCATAAAAGCCAATCAGGCACATAACCGGGTAGATCAGCCCGTTCTTTTGAAGATTTTTTACGCCCTCTGCTTTCTTTTTTTTGGGCAAAAAGAGGGTGATCAGGATCAGGATCATGACCACCGAAAGGATTTTTTGAAACCAATGGTTGCTGATCTGAATGGAAAAAAGAGAGCCCACAATAGCTCCCGGAATGGCGCAGGCACTTAAAATCAGACTGGTCTTTAAATCGGTGAATTTTTCCGAGCGGTAGGTCAATGCGCCCGAAACTGTTCCGGTCAGAACACCCAGCCGGTTGCTGGCATTGGCCACCACGGGCTCTACACCCATAAGGATCATGGCGCCAATAGTGAGCATCGACCCCCCGCCGGCCATGATGTTGATGAACCCGGCCACCGTTCCGGAGAAAAAAAAGACAAGGATTTTCAGGAATTCTTCCATCGTATATTTTTTGCAAATTAAAGGATAAATTGCTAAATCGAAGCAGCGCATTCCGAACAAGTGGGTTTTTTCTATTGAAGAAACCCGGTGATCACCAGACGGTAAAATGGATAAATGAAATCATTGTTGTCGGGAAAATAGACAAAGAGTGAGCAGATTGCTTTGCTATGCTACTTAGGACAGATTTTCGCAAAATACTGTATGCGAAAGGAATATACAACATCTCCTTTTTACAAAAATCCTGCCTTCCGGCCATACAAGTACATCTCTTTTTCGAATTCCGACGTAGGTCGGAACCGTGGCCGGGTGTATTTTGTCCTGTTCCCGCCCCCAGGCATAAATGCCGGGGCAATTCAACATCCATTCATCGAACGATCATCCGAAACAGGGTTGCCCGTAAAACCCTGTAAGGGCAAAATAATATAGCCCGGGCAACGCCCCGGGTAAAGGAACGCGCAATGAATAACCGTTCGATCCACCGGGCCGGTTCCGTGGCAGAATTTTGTATCGAACGGAACGGTCGCGTGTTGAAAGCATCCTACGATATTCGGATGCTATCGAAAATAGATGTACGTCGAATCTTGTGTAACGAGGGATTCCTCGTCTCCCGATAGCCATCGGGATTCCCTCGGAATGACACCGTTTTTCAACTGTCATCTACGATCAGGTATAAAAAAGCCAACTATAATTTAAATAGTTGGCCTTTAATTCGTTGTCAGCAACCTATCTCATTCAATCGACTTTGGAAAGAATCTCGTCCCGTTCCTTCAGAAATTCCGACAAGCGTTCGAGCGGTGAACGGGTTATGGCAATCCGGCCTGAGCGGATAAACTGCATGACCCTGAATTCGTTCAGTTCTTCGAAGAATTCCTGGGTTTCTTCCTTGTGCCCGGTTTTTTCAATCACCGTATATTCTTTGGTGATTTCCAGGATCCGGGCGTTGTGTTTCCGGACCAGCATTTCGATCTTGTTGCTTTCGGTCAGGGCATCGGTCGATACTTTGTACAAGGCAATTTCCTGATAAATCATCTGGTCGTTGGTGTGGTAAAAGGCCTTCAGTACTTCGACCTGTTTGTCGATTTGTTTGACAATTTTTTCGACCTGTTCGCGGGTTGTTTCCACCACGATGGTGAATTTACTGATGCCCTTATGGGCCGATTCGGAGACGGTGAGGCTTTCGATGTTTACCTTTCGGCGGGTAAAGACGATGGTAATCCGGTTCAGCAATCCGATGTGGTTTTCGGAATATGCGGTTATGATGAATTCTTGTTTCATGATGTCGGTATTACATGTTCATTTTCAATGATTCTCTATTTTATGCTTTGGGTTTTTCGAGCATAATCTCGGACACACTGGCTCCGGCCGGGACCATGGGGAAAACATTGTCTTCCTTCGCAACCATGACTTCGAGCAA
>DAIMEA010000443.1:0-3742 GCA_036725585.1 Prolixibacteraceae bacterium
GTCCTTAGCGCATCGATGGTCGACAGTACATTCCGGAGCGCATCGGGCGTGTGGGCATAATCAACAACGACATAGATCCCTCCAGCCGATCGGATCAGCTCAAAACGTCCATCTACGGGTACCATTTTACTTAAGGCCAGCAAAACTTTTTCGGGATCGAAGTCCAAAAGGCAGAGCGCCCCATACACGGCCAGCAGGTTATATGCATTGAACGATCCCACAAACTGGGTCCATACCTCCTTCCCGTTTATTTGCATGAGGGTTCCGTCGAAATGGCTTTCCAGAATTTTCCCCCGGAAATCGGCCAGGGTCCGGGTTGAATAATCGTGCTTCCGGGCGCCTGTATTCTGGAGCATCACCGGGCCGTTTTTATCGTCGCTGTTCGAAAGGGCAAAGGCTTCGGGGCCCAGCGCATCGAAAAACTGTTTTTTGGCTTTCAGGTATGCATCGAACGTTTTGTGATAGTCGAGATGATCGTGGGTCAGGTTGGTAAAGATTCCACCGGTAAACCTCAGCCCTTCAATTCGTTTCTGATCGACCGCATGGGAACTGACCTCCATAAAGCAATACGCACAGCCTTCGTCGGCCATTTGCTTCAGCAAGGATTGGAGTTGCAGGGGATCGGGCGTGGTATGGGAAGCGGGCAGGGATCGATCGTCGATTCGATACACTATGGTAGAAATGAGCCCGGCCTTAAAGCCCATTTCCCGAACCATCCGGTACAACAAAGTGGCAATGGTTGTCTTCCCGTTCGTGCCCGTTACCCCCACCAGGATTAAGCGCAACGAAGGATTACCATAAAAGGCAGCAGCCATTTTTCCCATGGCCAGCGAGCTATCTTCTACCCGGATGCAGGCAACATTCGGTGGGCAATTTTCGGGAGTTTGTTCACAAACAATGGCGACAGCACCCTTGTCTAGGGCCGCGTGCAGAAACTGATGTCCGTCGGTATGGGTTCCTTTCACTGCAAAAAAGAGAAAACCCGCTTCCACCTTTCGGGAATCGAAGGCTAAGCCCAAAATTTCCTGGTCGGTATTTCCTTCTATTTGAAGGACATCAATATGGTTAATTAGTTCCTTTAATTGGATCATAGTGTTCACTGTTGCTGCATCATTTTAACTCAGGTCGATGTACACGACCTGCCCTTTTCGGCAGGGTTCGCCCGGGTCGGGCGACTGCTTCAGCACCCGGCCCAATCCGTTCATTTTGGGACGCATACCGGCCCTTTCAATCAGGTATACCGCATCGGAGGCACCCATACCCAACACATTGGGCATGGTATTGGGCTCCAGTTTTCGCGGTTTCATTTCCACCTTTTGGTCGTTTTCGAGGGTATATACCCAATCGGCATTTTTTTCGGGTTTCGTGCAATGAATGTTCAATTCCCGGCACACCAGCTGTGTTTCGGCGGGCAGACCGTTTAATACATCGGGCAAGCCCGGGGATTCTTTGTCCTCCGGTTCTTTTTTTGCCCATTCGAGCGAAAGGTCGGTTGCGTAAACGCAATCGGCAATTTTCCGGAAAACCGGACCGGCAACCGAACCGCCATAATAGGCGCCTTTGGGTTCGGAAATCACCACCATACAGGAATATTTTGGCCGGTCGGCCGGGAAATAACCCACGAACGAAGCCCGGTATCGCCGGGAAGAATAGCCGTAATGCAGGTCGTATATTTTCGCGGTCCCGGTTTTTCCGGCAAAGGAATATTTCGGGGTTTTCAGGCTTCGGGCCGTACCGTTCTGCACCACTCCTTCGAGCATGGCCTGGAGTTTCTGCACGGTTTGCCGGGAACAAACCGAGCTTTTCAATACTTCGGGTTTGAATTCCTTAATGATGGTTCCGTTTTGCCGGATCGATTCGATAAAAAGGGGCTTGATCATTTTTCCATTGTTGGCAATGGCATTGTATACACTAAGAATCTGGAGGGGCGACAATTCAATTTCGTAGCCATGGGAAATCCAGGCAAGGGAGGTTCCCCACCAGTTTTTATCGGTCGGGTATTTGATATACGGTTTGGCTTCGCCCGGGAAACCCAGGTCGAGTGGCCGGTTTAGTCCCAGGTTGTAAATCCGGTCGATGAATTCGGCAGGGCGTCGACCGTAATGTGTTTCGATCATCCGGGCAAAACCTACATTCGACGAGCGTTCGAAGATTTCCCGAACCGTCAGCAAACCATGTTCGCCATGCCCGTAATCGCTGTCGTATACTGTCTTATCATGGATTTTCCATTTTCCGTCCTCGGTGTCGAATACATCCGATGTGTCGACGACTCCTTCATCGAGGGCAACCAGAAGGGAAACAAGTTTAAAGGTTGAGCCCGGTTCGGTACAGCCTTCATGCCCGATGGCGTAATTGTAAATTTCCCGGTAATCATCGCCTTGCCGGCCGAGATTGGCTATGGCCCGAATCTTGCCGGTTTCCACCTCCATCAGGATGGCTGTTCCATATTCGGCCTGGCTCTTAACAAGTTGTTCCTTCAGCAGGTTTTCCACCACATCCTGCCAATAAATATCCAGGGTTGTGTAAACATCCTTCCCGTTTTCGGGCTCAACCGAAGTAACGTTCACCCAACGCCCCGACAGGTTTTGCTGAAGCACCACTCCTTCTTCGCCCCTGAGATAGCCTTCAAATTTTCCTTCGATGCCCGAAATGCCCACACTGCCATAAATCCCTCCGTATGCCCCTTTATTCATTAAACCAATGGTTCGGAACGCCAAACGGCCATGGGGTGTCAAACGCTGGTACTCCTGTTCGGCAATAAAACCGCCCCGGAATTTGCCCCGTCTGAAAATAGGCAACTCTTTCAAACGTTGCAATTCGTCGTAATCCACTTTTCGGGAGTGCACCAGATGATACCCCGATTTTTTCCGGTAAGCGGCCATCAGTTCTGCTTTAAACTGCGCTTTCGATTTGTCGGGAAAAACCTTTGTCAGTCCGGCGCAAAGAGGGTCGACTTCTTTTTGAAAAACTTCCCGGACCCCGGGAGCTGAAAGGTCGAAACGAATCTGATAATACGGTATGGATGTCGCCAGAACACGCCCGTCGTGGGCGCAAATGTTTCCCCGGTTTCCCCGAACCACTTCGGTCCGGTCTTCCAGGTTTTTCAGTTTGGGATCCCATTTTTCGCTTCCGGAGAGTTGAATGAAAATGATTTTACCTACCAGCGCCGTGGAAAAGAGGATGCCCAGTAGAAGAACCAGGCCATAACGGGCTAATATGATTTTTCTCAAATTCATCGAAGCATTATTTCTTTCGTTTCAGTTTTACAGGAGGCACATCGGACTGCACCAGGTTAAGTCCTTTCCGGCGTGTTTCGTTGAGCACTTCGGAATATCGGCTGCGGTTCATGAGTTCAGCCTCGAGGGTTACCGATTCCGATTTCCGTTCCTTCACTTGTTCCTGAACCAGTACCATCTCACGCAAAATTTTCTCACCTCTGAAGCGATTGGAAATCATAATCAGGCCAATAACCGTCAAAAGGGCTACCACGGGCAACCAGCGGTTCACATTTTCGTTGATCAGAACACTGCCCAGCACGATCTGTCTCAAGCCAACTTTTCGGGTCGATATTTTCTCCTTTTGTTCCATTTCACAATCGTTCTGCAATTCGAAGTTTGGCACTTCGGGCTCTGGGATTTCGATATATTTCCTCTTCGGAAGGAATGATGAGTTTTTTACCCACCGGGTGCATAACCCGCTGAATATTGCCGAAAAAATCGGTTTCCGTTTCCCCGTTAAAATC
>DAIMEA010000444.1:0-3742 GCA_036725585.1 Prolixibacteraceae bacterium
AGGTGATCCAACATTCCATGATCTCCAAATCGATCGAACGGGCTCAGAAAAAAGTGGAAGAAAATAACTTCGGAATCCGTAAACGACTCCTCGAATACGACGATGTGATGAACTCGCAACGCGAGGTGATTTACAAACGTCGTCGACACGCACTTTTTGGCGACCGACTCGAAGTCGATATCATGAACAATATGTACGACGCCGTTGAGGAACTGGTACAGGATTACCACGGGGGAAGCTACGACGATTTCAAACTCGAAATTCTTCGTCTGGCCTCGATGGAACCTTCCATGAGCGAGGAAGACTTTAACTCGGTAAAGGCTTCGGAGGTGAGCGAAAAGGTATTCCGGGAAATGCTGGGATCGTATACCCGAAAAATCGAAAACATTGCCAAACAGGCCTATCCGGTGATTAAAAATGTATACGAAACCCGGTCGCACCAATACAAGAACATTGTCGTGCCCTTTACCGACGGAAAACGAAACTACCAGGTAGTGACCAACCTCGAAAAAGCTTATAAGAACAAAGGAAAAGAGGTGGCCAAATCGTTCGAGAAACAAATCATCCTCCGCACCATCGACGATTCCTGGAAGGAACAGCTTCGCGAAATGGACGACCTTCGCACATCGGTACAGAATGCAACCTACGAACAAAAGGATCCTTTGCTGATATACAAACTCGAATCGTTCGGTTTGTTCAAACAAATGATCAACAATGTTAACCGAAAAATTGTATCGATACTCGCGAAAGGCCACATTCCGATCAGCGACCCCAGTGAAGTGCGGGAAGCGGAGGAACGCCGCCGGACCGATATGAGCCGGATGCAAACCGGTCGGGCCGGACTGGAATCGGGCCAGCAGGGAGCACCCAACCAGGCGCCCCAAAAAACCCAACCGGTACGCATCGAAAAGAAGGTGGGACGAAATGACCCCTGTCCGTGCGGCAGCGGAAAAAAGTTCAAAAATTGTCACGGGGCAGGACTGCCTTCCTAATCTAAATTCTTATGATCGAGCTCCTTAGTTATATTCACTGGGATTTCAACCCCGATATCTTTCATATTGGCGACCGGCCCGTGCGCTGGTACGGGCTGATGTTTGCCATCGGTTTCATTGTGGGCTACCGGATGGTCGAAAAGATGTTTAAACACGAAAAGGAAAACCTGAAATGGCTCGAAAGTCTGTTGTATTTCATTTTGGGCGGAACCATTATTGGCGCCAGGCTTGGGCACGTTTTCTTTTACGGCTGGGAATACTATTCGCAGCATCCCATCGAAATCCTGTATGTGTGGCAGGGCGGACTGGCCAGCCACGGTGGCGTGTTCGGGATTTTTCTGGCTTTGCTTATTCACTCGGCTATCTATACCAAGCGAAACGTGTTTTGGACCATCGACCGGGTGGTTATCCCAACAGCCTTGGTTGCCATGCTTATCCGCATGGGAAATCTGTTTAATTCCGAAATTTACGGGATCGAAACAAACCTCCCTTGGGGCTTCATTTTTGAACGAAACGGAGAGGTGGTGCCCAAGCATCCCACCCAATTGTACGAGGCCCTGGCTTACCTGGCCACGTTTTTTGTCGTCCGTCGCCTGTACTGGAAAACCGATGCCAAATCGAAAACAGGCCTGATCTCCGGTGTCTTTTTTATCATGGTGTTTACCGCCCGTTTTCTGATCGAATTCATCAAGGAAGACCAGGAGGCCTTCGAATCCGGAATGGCGCTTAATATGGGTCAATGGCTTAGCATTCCGGTGGTTGCCGGCGGAATTTTCCTTATTGTTTGGGCTTTGATGAAATACAAACACCAACCGGCGAAAAACGTGCGGGGGAAGTGAGGAGAACGGAAATCAAGACGGGTTATTATTTGCATATCGTAGATCGTTTTTTTGAATTCAACGCGTATTGATATCGTGGAAACTGTTTGCTTTCTTTTTTTCCTGATGAGAATCGTTAAATGGTGCCGGTTTTTTACGAAATGCGGGATCCGTGAAGTTTTGATATCCTTATCCAGAGGATATAATGAACGCGTTTCTGAGAAAATGCTTTTTGCGTATATTTGATCTATGAAAATTTCGGAAGCAAATATTTTAAATCAGATTAAGAAGATTGTATATGATAAAGAACCCACGGCAAAGATTTTGCTATATGGTTCACGTTCTCGCGGTACAGCAAAAGAAGATTCCGATTGGGATTTGTTGATTTTGCTCAAAAGTGAATCCATTTCGCCAGAAATGGAAAAAGAAATTACCGATCCGCTCTTTGATCTTGAATTCGATATTGGTGCGGTAATAAGCCCGATGATATACACGGAGAAAGAATGGAATTCAAAGTATAAGGTGACACCTTTTTATCAGAATGTAATGAGAGAGGGCAGGCTTTTATGAGTGATTTTATACCCGAAGATTACATAGAATATCGGATTACCCGTTCAAAAGAGACTATCGAAGAAGTACGGGTACATATCGAAAACCGTTTTTGGAACACTGCTATAAACAGGATGTATTATGCTTGTTTTTATGCTGTAAGCGCTTTATTGGCCAAAGATAAGATTGAAGTTTCCAGTCATACAGGAGTTCGTCAGAAGTTTGGTGAATACTATGTAAAAACAGGCAAGATTAACCGAGACTTAGCCAGACATTTCACTGAGCTCTCTGAGAAAAGACACAAAGGAGATTATAACGATTTCTACGATTACGATGAAGAAACTGTAATACGCTTATATCCTGTTTCCAAAAGATTTATTGAGGAGATTATTAGCATATTGACAAATTAATCCTCTTAATGAATCGAAAGAAATGCTTTCCCTTTTTTTATTCTGCCCGAAAATACCTCCGGGCAAATTCAATAAAATACGGCCAGTTGGGGCCGGTGGTATGCCCGCCTTCGTGCTGGCGAAACGCAATTTCACCCTTATCGAGAAGTGTTTCCTGTGGTGGGAACATTTCGGTACCCAAATCTTTTTTGCCGAGCAAGCGGTAAACCGGACCGGCATGAACGGCCGCCACAAACATCCCTTTGCCATCGATCCAGTTTCCTTCCACGGTGGGCGATCCCACGCTGATGAACACCGGCCGGGGGGCACACAGGGCGATCAGCTCGTGGGCATCAACCG
Organism: Prolixibacteraceae bacterium; assembly: GCA_036725585.1. Lineage (GTDB taxonomy): Bacteria > Bacteroidota > Bacteroidia > Bacteroidales > Prolixibacteraceae > DAIMEA01. The sequence goes on from DAIMEA010000444.1 coordinate 3,109, forward strand.
GAAGGTCGTTGGGTGTTAAGGGGCCGGCATATTTGATGAAATTGGGTGCGAACCAATGGTATTCTCCTGATGAGGCGAGGTTCTCGACCTGTTCGCCAAAGGTGCGGCGTAAGAGCTTTGCCCCACCGGCGCCCGATGAACCAATAAAACCAATGGCAATGCGGGGTTCATAGGCCAGGGTGACCAATGCCGCTTTTCCGTACCTCGATAATCCCTCAATGCCTACCCGTTTTTCATCTACATCGGCATCTGTCTCAAAATAGTCCATCGCCCTCGATGCGCCCCAGGCCCAAGCCCGTAAGGTGCCCCAGTCGTCCAATTTCCGGGCTTCGCCTTTGTTCACCAGCCCGATGATCCCTTCACGAAGCCCCGCACCGTTGTCGGCCTGAAAGCTGGTAGGCACCAACAGAGCATAGCCCCAGCCTTGTTCCAGAAGCTGCTCTTTCCAGGATGGCCCCTGTTGCCCCGGCATGCGGAACCCGGCCGGGAAATTCCAGCCAAATTCAACGATCACCGGAACCGGATTTTTGCTTTCGAGCGGAGTGGCCAGGGTGAGGTCGATGGAGACGGATATTTGTGGGAATGCGCTGTTGTCGACGGTTCCCTTCAGAGTTTTGATGCGAACGGGATACGT
>DAIMEA010000445.1:0-3740 GCA_036725585.1 Prolixibacteraceae bacterium
TATTCTTGTAGTTTTATGGAATTGGATATTCATTTTTGTTTTAAATGTCTTCAATAATACAATAGAGACGAGTACTTTTAGCTAAAGTACAGGATTCGTTCTACAAATTACAGTTATCGAATGATATTTCAGATTATCCCGGGAAACAGGTTATTTGTCAGGAAGAAATGGTTAAACAGATAAATTCAAAATATTGATTTCATAATCGATGTAGGTTTGAATCAAATTTTAAGTCTAACTAAATTTATCTATTATGTCACTATTTGAATATTTGTTTTCAACCTTTGCCGGAATTACTATTCTTTTCATCGGTGTTACGGTATTATGTCTGTTCATTTATGCTCCCTATCTGAGTATTCAGCTTTATCGATTCAAAAAGTCAAGCATCAGGAAAGCAAACATTGATGCCTTGCTGATTTTAGGCGTAATCGTGTTTGTTTTAGGTATTCTTAACCAGATTGCCGGAATGATTGAGGCGCTTGAATTAATAATTCAGGAAACAGACGTTTCTCCACAACTTGTTATGGGAGGAATTATTAAGTCATTCAACGTCCCTGTATTTTGTGTTTTTGTACTAATCATCTCATTAATACTTTGGTTCATTAATAAGAAAAAATGGGAAACGCTTAATGGTTAATCTGAAACATGCCGATTTTTTCGCCAGTATTCACACAAATCCCTGTAAACCAGTGGAATATTTTACTTAAAACGAACAGTTGTTTAACGGTGAAAAAGCTTAATTCCCTGGTAATGTTTAGGATAATCCTAAAACCTCAACGTTTTCGAAACAAATAACATGTCGAAAAAACACTCCTAATCAGGGGAGGCGCAGGTTCGAACACGGCCGGGCCCTCGATTGAAAACGAACCACTTACAAAATGTTTTGTAGGTGGTTTTTCTTTATTACCCGTTTGGCGCCAGGATTTACTGATATATTGATAGTTCGAATTTTACATCACTATATCCTGGTTGTATCTCATCGTAGAAAACTTACTGCAAACAATTCATAAGAGACAACGTTTATTTGCTGGATTCCGAGTTTATTTACCCTCTGACATGAATGCCATCTCCATTCAGGTTTGGGAGATCATTCTACAGTAGAATTTATGACTGGAAAAATTGCTTAAATTGAATTAATAAACCCTGAGGAAAAAAGGGGGACATACACTAAGCAAATAGGTGTTCAATTTTTTTTAAGAACAAAGCCTCGTATTCAGATTTTATTAATTTTTGAACACAACATGAAAACATGTTCAGTTATTATCAAACAACTTTATTCCCATCCCGCTTCCCAACGAAGCACCTTGATCGCATTGCTGCCCACTGTTCCGGTAAATAGCAAGCCGGTTCCTCCCGGGCCTTTTTCATGTGCCGTTGCTTCCAGGTGAACTTCTTTCAGGTAATTATAGCTGTCTCCGCTCCTGTTTTCTTTGTTGGAAGTTACCGAGGCATATAATTTTCCATTTTCAACCCTGAGCGCCACCATACTTTCCGTGACGAAGGCACTCGACATGACCTTCTCTGACAGCAGGGTCGTATTCCCGTTTTCATATTTGATAAGCGAAAAGGCACACCCGGATGCAGCACCATCCCCATCATAACCCAGTGCAACTACATCCAGGGTATTCAGCCGCTCAATGCGAAGCGCGTAGCCGCTCATGGATGCAAGATCAAAGCGGATGAAAACATCCAGGAACTGGTCGGTTGCCGAACCAAACCCGGCTCCGGAAGTTTTCCTGGGGGCGAAGACAGCTTTGACAGACATGTCACTAAAATTACTTCCCACAGGCGTGTAGAATAGCCGGGCACCCCGGTTGCCTGTTTCCAGGGCATCGTACCCACCGGCATTTCCGTCCGATACAAACTTCCAGGAGTCCGGATTCGATTCGTATCGTGGTTTCGGCGGAACCAGATCATCATCGTAACATTCAGGGGCAAAGTATCCGTCCAGGGTCCACGTACCGGGCAATATCAATGGTTGCGGATCCACAGGCAGATTATGGAAGTCGGTTTCCAGCCGGTGGACTTTAATATCCCCCGGTGCTACTTTGAGGCCTGAATACACGGTATTGGGTTCCCCGGGATCACAGCGTTTGTGATCAGGTTGAATGACAGCCTTCAGGTAGTATCCGACATCTCCTTCGGACAGGGTGTAGGTGGTCTCCGGATTATTCAGTCGCGATACCGAAACCTTCAGGGGATCAAGACCTGTTGCGTCTTTACATCGATACCAGGTGATAACCGACTCGTCTTTCAGCCCGCCCAGGTATAATTTATAATCAAGCCTTACCTTGCCATCAACAGGCTTTGTTATCACAGGCTCACGGATAAATTCAGGGGCATCAAGGTAAGGGGGTTCTATGGTGAGTTCAATCGCAGCTTCTATACCTAACGTGTTACGGGCTACGATAATGACATCTACTGCATCACCCGTATTGTTTGTTCCTGACACGGTAATGGTCCCGTTATTATTATCCTTAATGTGTACATAGCCGGAATTATTCGGATCTTTTGTTTCGAAAGACCATGCTCCCAACGCGTTACTGTTAGCGTATTCGACAGGCAATGCATTGTAATTAATAACAGCCTCCGTCTGTGTTGAACGGATCGTTGCAATTGATTCCCGGCTTAACCTGAGCGAAGCGGTCATCGGAATGCTGAGGTAATCATCCTCCGGCTTGCCATTGCTAACTGCTGCAGCCTTTATTGCATCTGTGTAATTAAACGGATCCATTCCGTTGAGGACATTCGGCACATTGTAATATGTTTTTCCCCCGTAATTGATCTTATAGGCCTTTAGCAAATCGGAATTGCCAGGTATTACTACAGAAGCCCCGGGCGTCGCATATTCCTGTATAGTATAGGGCTTCCCATCCAGGGTTACATTATGTTGGTACGATCGTGTTGTCCTGGTTTGAGGAATCCTGTCCCAGGATATCTCAGCCGGAATACCCGCATCAACAAGATCTTTACCCCGGTGAAAACGGGTATCCACGCATACAAGCCCGTCGCCCCGTCCGTCGACAAATCCGAATGTATAGGATTTCCTGTTCCTGTAGTTACCGGTAAAGGGCGTAAGGTATATGTCGCAATCAAAGAATTTCCCAGCGGCAAAGTTCACATTGTACAATTCCAGGCTGCATCCGATATACACGCTGTTAAAAAAGGATGCGTGCCCGCTGCTTTCCAGGTGGCAATCCAGGTATGTCATTGCAAAGGGGAGAAGATTCAGGCGGCTGATAAAGCTTGTGTTAACCGCAACCCCGTCCCTGTTCCTGTACATAAACAACTGTGCCTGGGCGATTGATTCTGCCCGTTTTTTGCGACTGAGTTCGGGTGCCAGGGGAAACTCCAGGTCCACATTGCAGTAATTGCCGAAGGTTACATTTTCCGACCTTAATCCTTCGCCGTTTATAACAAACATGGTGAAATTGCCGGAGGCTCCCTGCGTCTGACCCCGATTTACGGCAAACACCACGTTATCGCGGTTAGAATTGAGGCCATAAAAGTACAGGTGGTCACATGTAATTGACATGCCTGCCGGGAAATATTCTCCGTTTTTTGGCACACGAATTTCCGGGTCATCCGGGTCATCCACCCAGTATACGCCGGGCGCCGTGAGCAAGATCATGGGTTTTTCTTTCGAACCATTTGTAAGGGCTGCTGCGGCATCTTCAATATTATTAAAGGCATACGGATTTCCTGTGATCTGGCGCTCCTCAAGCCGGTAATCGAGGAAG
>DAIMEA010000446.1:0-3737 GCA_036725585.1 Prolixibacteraceae bacterium
GATGGCCATAATGCCGCTCAGGTAGGCGTTGTTGTCGAAAACCGGGGAGCCGGCCATCCCCGAGCGGTACGACATTTCCAGCAAGCGAGTGCTTGTTTGCGAGCCCGACGTGGGAAGAACGACCCCCGGAAACACTTCGGGTTCCATGAAAATGCCACTGACGGCGTTTGGGTATCCGATGGAAAATACTTCGGCATCGGTGAGCGCCTTACGACTTGAATAGCCATAGGGTAGTTCTTCGCTTAGCGAAAATCCTTCTTTGCTTACCTGGAGGACGGCCAGGTTTTGTTCCTCCTCGAGCCGCACAACTTCAACCGGGAGGGTAAGGATCTGCCCCCCGATGTTTGCTTTAATCCGGAGCCTTTTGCAGTCGCTGACCACGTCCCAGGTTGTCAGAATCTTTCCGCCGGGCGTTATGAAAAAACCGCTTCCTTTCCCGATCCATTTTCCGGTATAGAATGCATGGTTTTTGGGCAGGGGGTATTTAAACCCGAAGTCGCTGAAACGAGCATTGCCTTTCGATCGGGCAATAAGCCCGATATGCCTGCTTCGAAAAGAGGGCAGAGGGATTACTTTAACAATCTCGGTATTGATTTCGAATAGGAGATCTTTCCCGTTGCTGCTGACTTTGATGTCGTTGTATGGATTGGTATTATTTTTTAGGGTTTCACGGGCGCCCGATATAGGAGTCAGCAGCCCGTTCTCATAACGCATTATGGAATAATAAAGCCCCTGGGTGATTTCGACCAGGTAAAAGTTTTCCGGATTTTCCCATCCAAAAACCATTCCCTGTTTTACCGAATTGCCCTGCGACGGGATTCGTACATACAATACGAACGAACCGTTTAAGTCGATACTGACCGCAGGCTCGTAAAGGGCAAGTGCATAACTCTGTTGATTGTGCAGGATCAGTTCGCTTCCGGAGCAGGTGATGCTGTCGGCCTGCCAGCTCCCCGATTCGGATTCAAAAAGATCGACCCAGGTGGAAGCGCAGTTTCCGTAATAGTCGCAAGCCGTGCTGAACAAGGTCTGTCCGCCCCGTTCGATGGTATACGAAGTAAGGTTTCCCGCTTCGTCGAAAAGGAACTTTTGGCCGTTGATATAGCGCGAATCGGAGAGAATCTCGCCGTTGATGATCGCCCGGACAACCCGGTCGGAGTGGTACTGGTAATAGTAGGTAGAATCGGGGATCAGGATGCCCCTGTCGTAACAAAGCATTTGGGTTAAACGCCCCGTTTTGTCGTAAACCGAACGCCACCCATTCCGCATTTGGGCCAATGCACCGGCAAACAGAAACAGAAATAAAAAAAAGGCAGTAATTTTTTTCATTCTTCCGTTACTCCCGAATTTGCATTCAAGATAAAAAGAAAAATCCATTTGGGGCTCTTTCTTCTATCGGAAAAAAGTACGAAACCTAAATTTGGGGTATAACGCTTTTATGACAGTTGTTCCTGTTCCTGAATGAATCCGGAAACGACCAAAAGGTATTCCTGGGTGTATTCCAGGTGGTGTTCGTGCGATGCTCCGGGAAACATATACAGGGTTGCGTTTTGAAAATGTTGTTGGTAAAGGCGTGTGGTTTCGGGTGTTGCCTCGTCGAATTCGCCACAGGTGAGCAAAACCGTCTGCCCGATAAAGCGGAGTTTTTCGGTCAGATCGACTTCCTTTAAGGTCCCGGTCATGGTGAATTCGCTGGGGCCCCACATGTATAGGTACACATCCATTCCGATTTTTTCGATGCTTCGTTTCAGGCAATCGGGCCAGGGTGAAATACGGCAGACGTGTTTTTCGTAAAACTCCTGCATCGCGCTTTGATAGGCCGGGGAATCGTAATTTTCCTCTGCTTCACACGTGCGGATGTTTTGTCTCGATTCGGGTGAAAGCCGATCTATGAGTTTCTGCTGGTCCTGAATCCAAGGGGGGGTGCTGAGGTAGGGGGCCGAAAGGATCAGGCTAAGCACACCTTCGGGCTTTTCCCGGAGCAGATACGAAACAGCCAGCATCGCTCCCCACGATTGCCCCAAAAGATGCATCCGGTCGAGCTTCAGAAAAGCCCGCACCTGTTTGAGTTCCCCGACAAAGCGCTCGAGGGTCCAGAGACTTCGGTCGGAAGGGTGTTCGGAGTTTCCGCAACCCAATTGGTCGTAAAAAATCACCGGTCGTTGGGCTGCCAAGGCCTTAAGCGGGTCGAGGTAATCGTGGGGCACTCCCGGTCCGCCATGCAACACCATCAGGGGAATTCCTTTTCGGTCGGCGCCAACAATCGTGTACCAAACGTTTCCCCCCTCAACCGGGATCGTTCCTTCTTTATTCATAGGCCGATGTTTTTATACTTATGGTATATTTTAAAGCGGAAACAGGCGTGCCCGGATATTGTCTTATTGTTTTTTCATCAGCAATCCCGAACGGATGCTTTCCCCCGAAACTAATTTCACTACATATACGCCTTTCTCCAGATGACTAAGGTCCAGGGTTTCGTTCCGGAGTACGCTTTGGTCGACCTGTTGGCCTCTGGTTGTGTAAATCAAAAACCGGTCGCCGGGATTTCCCCCTTCGATAAACAGCACATTACCGGCCGGATTGGGGAAGAAGGAGAGGGTTTTGGTGCGTGCGAATGCCGAAGAGGTGGAAAGTTCCAGCAATTCGTCGGACGTGGAGTAATAAATTTCATCGAGCGAGACCGTTACGTTTCCGACAAGGAAAAAGAAGATGGTGGTTTTTTGAAGTGTTTCGGCCGACATATCCGTTCCGCCCGCATTTTCGGGGACAAACTCCAGCAGGGGAATGACCAGGCGGTGCCACTCCCCGTCGCGGACAAAACCATACGGTTCTTCCGAAGCGGTAAAGTTGACGATCCAGCCGTTGTCGGACTGGTCTTTCAGCCCGATTTTGAAATCTTCGGTCGATTCGGGGCTGACCTTCATGCCCAAATGCAGGTAGCCATCGAGGAAGCGCGACATGTCAACGGCTTCGTCCGACTGGATGGCGCCCCCGTTCCAGGTTCCCATATTGGGTGCCCAGTTAATGGCGTTGTTTCCCAGCAAGACATCACGCGTGGTGCTGGTGAAACCGTTCCAGACATATAAATGCCCCACTCCGTCGTTTAGGGCGACAAAATCGATCACATCGTAAATCTCGGTGTATATCCCGAAATAATCCTGTGCCCGGCTGCTTAGCAAACCCAGGTACATAACAAAACTCAGGAGAAGTAAGTAATTCTTCATAACTCGTCTTTTTTGAAATTCTCTTTTATTGTTGAAAAAATAGAGAATATTTCCCGAACAAAAAATGAGTTTTATTGGGCATTCACCCTTACCCGGATGGACTTAAATGCGGGTGTATGACACAGCGGATTCGTCTGGTCGATCGAGGTCAGCCGATTGGCTTCCGGGAAATAGGCAGCAACGCATCCCTTTTTGATGGGATAGGGGAGGGCATAATAACCGTCCAGTTTTCGTTGCTTCTGCCCGTCGTTGCTGGTCATACCTACGCTTTGTTCCGGTTTGATGTTCCGGGAAGCCATGTCGTCCGGGTTCATAAACAAGATCCGGCGTTCGTTGCGAATGCCCCGGTAGCGGTCGTTCAAACCAAAAATGGACGTATTGAACTGGTCGTGGCTCCGGATGGTCATCAGCAACAATTCGCCTTCGTTTGTTTCGGCGCGGGTCAGGGGTTCATCGCTGAAAAGAGCCTTCCCGGAGGGGGTTGGGAAAATCCGTTTTCGGAGGGGATTTTCC
>DAIMEA010000447.1:0-3735 GCA_036725585.1 Prolixibacteraceae bacterium
ATACTTATGACAGATTTGCATAAAATGCTGGATACAATATGAATACAGCATGTTGTGAAAAACTGTCATAAGTAATAGAGAGGAGAGCGAATCCGGAAAAGGATCGAGCTGTATACAGCGGCATTTTTGTAGCACAAAATACCGGAAATGAAGGGAAGTCGCATGACAGCGACCTATTCCTTATTCGTTCTAATAAAGTCAGGTGAGTCCGTTTTGAACCTTGAATAATCTTATCTGGCATCAATGATTAAGCCTTTATTATCAATTGAATATATATGCTTACTCAATTCCCGTTTTATTGTTGAGTCAATCGGATTCCCTCGTTCATCAATCGTACATGTAATAAGGGAATCGGATTTGATTACTTCATTTTTGCGATTGAAAGTAATAATAGTATATCCTTCAAATTGAGGACCACTTCTTCCAACGCTTCTGTTAATTGTAATAGATGATAATACCCGACCAGACTCATTATATGTTTTTAATACAAGCTGAATAGGATCAGAAGGAACGATGTACGCAATTAACAGAATATCATTTTCATAATCCATTTTCTTATAGGGCATCTCGTAATTTTGGGCAAAAGCTGTATCCCTGGGTACGGAATGGCCTTTTTGCTCTCTGAATTTATACAGATCCCAAGGTAATATTTCAAACGGCAAATCTGCTGTTTCAATATTCTTTATATACGCTTCGAACTTTTCTTTTTTTTGATCTCTCCCCAACTGTTTCCCATAAAAAAAGCAGGGAAAACCGATGAACAATGTCAGGGTTAGAAATAATTTGACTCGCATCCTGTTGTTATGAAATGATCCGGAAGTTTATTTTTAGTAAAAAAGCTTATTGAAAAAGAAAATTTATCATCCCAAACGAGGCTTTTCTTTCTTAAAAATAAATATTCCCAGCACAAGTTCGGCGATCCCGATGATAAAAAAAAACGGTTGCAGCCAGCTCACCAGCCCCAGGTAATAAACCTGAATCACGATCCAAAGGATCAGAATGATCCCTAAAACCATCCCGGCCCGGGAGGCAAGAGCTTTATCTTTCAAACTGAGGTAGGCCCCAAACAAACTGCCGAGCCCGTTCACAACAAAAAGGAAAATTCCCGGAATAAGGTAATCCGGAAAAGGGGAATTGGCGAGTACTTCCGTGGTTAATCCCTGGTCGGAACCGCCCGGGTTGAGGATCATGGGCAATCCGCCGGCTACTGCGCCCATTCCGACAAATACCTGAAGGTAACCCAGAATTTTCGTTTTCGGTGACTGCATGTGCTTTTTTAAAATCGTATCCTTTCGATAATTGGATGCAAAGTACAAAAAAAACTCAGGTTTATTCCGGTTTTGCTTCGCGGATTCGTTCCCTAAGTTTGGCAAACATCGACACGGGGGTTTCCACCACCACCAGGTTGGCCAGCCAGGCAGGCAGGGCTCCCCCCGGTTCGGCCAGCATTTGGAGGATGACGCGGGTTTTGCCCTTTTCGACGGGCGTCAGTTTCCAGAACCCTTCGTTAAAAGGCATCACAATGGCGGATTCGGGAACCGGCTCCACAGGGTCTATATTGTTTATTTTCAGGATTATTTCGCCGGGAAGAGATCCGGATAGAATTTCGAGTTTCAGATAGGCAACACGGGATTTCAGGAACGAAGGGGTTTCGGCCCTGTAAAAATAGCGGATCGTATCGCCTTCCCGCTCAAACAGCCGGGCTTCGGCTGTCCGATACTGCCATTCGGGTGCTTTCTCTACATCGCAAACGATGTTTTTCAGTAATTCGGGGGTTGTTTCGAGAATCGTTTCTCCCCTGAATTCCTTGAAGGGCGAACGTTCGGTTGTTCGGGTATACACCGTGACCCCGTTTTTATCGTATACCTTTTCCCAGTCTTGTTGCCCAAATAACGCGTTCAAAAAAAAGGTAAAAACAATTGGCAAAAAAATCGTTCTCATCGACGCTTATCTCCCCATTTTCATATTGATCCGGTAATCGTCGGCAACCATAAACGAAATCTCTTCAAACTTAGGTGGGTAACGCACCTCAGTAAAATACGTAAAGGCCCAGGGTTCAAGCGGAAAGATCAAAAAGTGATCGAAGGTTCCGTTGCCGTTCCGATCCTGGAAACAGCTCAGCGCATACCTCCCGGGCTGGACGTTTTCAAAGCTGTATTCGACACTGGATTTGTTCCTGTTCACCGGAAAAACCAGGGTGTCGATCCCGGAAAAGGGCTGATGAAAGGTCGAATCGGTTGCCAGGAAAACATATACATCGCCTGTCCGGCTGAAAACATTCACCCTTCCCGACACCGAATAGCTCCGCTCCTGCGTGTATCCTTGGGAAAAAAGGATCGAAAGAAAAAGAATAAGAATTGGTTTCATGTTCGTACTTTTTACATATAAACCCTTTGCGCTGCATTCCGGTTCATTTTCCGTTAATCGGGGTAAAATGCTTCCGGTTTGTCTATGAATAAGAAATGCAAAACAGATCAAAAGTTACTGATAAATTTTTCGAAAAGCCATAGAAAAATAACGATATAATTATGAAGATGAAAACAATACTGATTATTGGATTATGCCTGGTCTTTTCGGTTTCGCTCGAAGCGCAGTACCGGGCCGTTAGCGGTAACGTAACCGTGTTTGAAAATCTCACCCTGACCAACATCAGGATAAAAGCCCAAAAGGCCGGCACGCAAACCCAAACCGATTCTCTGGGTAATTTCACGCTCGTTTGCAACGAGAAGGATGTTCTTATCGCTAAAGGAAAAGCATTTTATACCGTCCGAAAGAAGGTAAGCCCCGAAACAGATTCGGTTCGAATTAACATGCGGTTCCTCGAAAACCCCGAAAATGTGAAAATGGCAGTGGGCTACGGATACATTACGCGGGAACAGTCGACATATGCCTATGCAAACCTCAACAACAGCCAGGAAAATTTTTGTTCCTACACCGACATATTTGAATTAATCCGGGGAAAATGTCCGGGCGTTCAGGTTAACACTACCTCGAACAGCCCGGGAGCAGAACAGGAAATCCTGATCCGGGGAAAAAAATCGCTCACCCTTTCCAACAACGTCCTGTATGTAGTGGATGGGATTATCACCTCCGAAATTGGCCATATTTCACCCTGTATCGTAAAAAGCATCAGTTTTCTGAAAGACGCATCTGCGTCAATATACGGTTCCCGGGGCGCGAACGGAGTTGTCATAATTGAGACCAAAAACGCAAAGAACAGTAATGATCCTATTTGAACAGAATACCCCTTATATACAGGCTTACTGAAAAACCTTGTGAATGCTTGTTCTATCCCACAAAAATCTTTTGGGTAATAACAACCTGGAAGCCTTCGGAAAATGGTCAATTCGTTTTCTGATGATTGGACGCAATTCCATCCGGTTTATTCAGAGTGGGATTCTTGCGCCCATTGCTCCGTTCAAGTATTTTCATCAAATCGTCGGTCGAAAACGGAACCGGGTTGTTTTTGTTCGATGTTTTCCCGGCCAGGAAGGGAAAGTGTTCCGAAGTGATTCCATAATCACTGAGACGGGGAATTCGAAGGATTTCGGTCATTTCCAAAAGCCGGTCGATCAGCAACCCGGCAAAATAAACATCGCTTTTGTTCCCGGCCTGCCTGGCAAAAAGTTTTCCTACGGCAGCATATTTCGCCCGATAATAGTTTTCGCCGGGTGTTCCCTTTAGCCGCTCCAGGATAAGCCGGTTGGTCTCAGCCATTAGCGCCCCACACACAGT
>DAIMEA010000448.1:0-3721 GCA_036725585.1 Prolixibacteraceae bacterium
CAAATCGCGGTCGTTCATTTTCCATGAAATCCGTTCCGGAGTCCAGTTAACCTGAACAATAACAAAACCATTCGTCGAAGCAGGGAAGCGCACCGGCTGAACGATTTTCCGGTCCTGGTCGGTGTATACCAGTCCGCCCCAAAGTTTTCCCCCTTCCTTGCTGAAAATGCGGATCGCGTATTCTTCCTCTTCATCGACGAGCGAAACCGAGGTGAGCACCCCGCTCACTTTGGATGCTTTTACTTTCACTTCGAAATGCCCGTATTCCTGCCGGAACGAATCCAGTGTATGCATTACGCCCGAAGCATAATCGAAGTTCTGGACCACAAAACCGTAGTTCTCGTCCCAACAAAGCCCTTCCACTTTTTCGGCCTGTGTTTGCAGGGTGAGGATGCTGTTGTCGACTTGGATATTGTCGGACTGGTTGTAGTATTGGAGCTGCCCTTTCACAGAAAAGTTTTTCCCGGGGCCTTTTAGGGCCAGTGGAGTGATAAAGGACCATGCAGTATTATCGATGGGTGCGTCGAACTCATCGGTGAAGGTTGGTTCCCACTTCCGGAAAAAGCGGAAGGCATCTGTATTGTAATATTTCAGATAGAGTTGAATTTCCGGATCGTTGTTCAGCTCCTTATAGCGCTGAAGCAATTGAAAATCGTCGGTTTTTTCGTAACGAAGCGCGTCTTCGAGATATGCTTTCCTTTCGGCAAACTTTTCGGATGAAACCTCCTTTTTCAGATCCTCGTATTGAATGAGTTTGGAAGATCCTTCCATTTTGCGGAAATTCCGGTAGTTGGCCGATTTAGTAAAACGCGTGTAGAACAGCCAGTCGGCCGATTGCTTCAGATTGCTAAAATCCGTGTATTTCAAATAATGATGCGTTTCCTCCCACTTTCCGGAAGGTTTATTCCCCGATTTTTGGGCTTTTAAAAATGCGTTCCGGTCTCGTTTATAATCCCCGCTTTTCACATAGTGTTCCAGTTTGTGAAAGCGTTCGGGAAGTTTTTCTTGAAGCAGTTCCTCAAAGCGCTTCCGTTCGTCGGAAGCAAGCGTTTGAAAATATTTTTGGATTTTTGGATTTTTATCGAGCCGTTGAAATTTCTTTAAAATCGTATCTTCGGGTGAGCCCTTGAACCGGAGTATCTCAATTTCTTTCTTCTTTTCGATGAATGAAGTTGATTCAACTTTTCCTTTCAGCGATAAATATTCCTTGAGCTTATCGGAATTTTCGACCGAGCCGTATACCCGGTAATCGTTGCGTAATTGTATGCGTTCCTTTTCGATTAGCGCGGTAGGCTTTAGCTTTCCAAACAAAATCATATCAATCGGTTTAAATTTTGCGCGTTTAAAATTAAGAAATAAACCCTTTGGCTTATCGTTTCAAACGGAAATAATCCGTGAATTCATATCCGATGCCCGAAAAATGTTCGCTGCACAAAAAGATTACGTATTAGAAGAACACGAATATCCTCTGAAAAGGAGGGGTTTATTCACAAATGATTTTCCGCGAGACGTTCATTCCAATTCAGCCCGGAATACATTCTGTACAACGTATCCGCATCGCGTTGCTTATCGGTTCCTGCTAGAGCGTTTCAACTCAGGCAAATCACTCAGGGCATGAAGCAAATACATATAATTTATCCTCAGGGGATGACGTATTCATTCTCCCCCTGTCAAAGGGTCACTCTTCGTCGTTTTCAAAACATAAGCGTTCCTATTTAACCTTATTCAGGCTCTCGGGCGGTCCCAAATAAGAATATTTTGGTTCGCCCGTACAAAGGGTGATTTTTTCGAGTACAACACCCGGATCGACCATCCAAACCTTGAGGGTATGATTTCCCGAAGAGGTCAGCATCGCCTCCGATTTCAGAACCATGGAATTGGTCCGGACGGCCTCTTCCCAATCCTGAAAGGAGAAATCATCGTGCAGGTTCAACACCACCGGATCGTTATCATCGATTGCAACAGCAAGTTCGAGGCCTTCGTCGTTGTAAATATTCAGGGTTGGGGAAAGAATCAGGCTGATGGTGTAGGTGCCAACACCAAAGGTAAAGAAGTCGTATTCGAGTACCGGACTGCCGAAACCGGGTTTTTGGGGCAAAGAATTGACCGGAACCGGGTGCATGGCCCCGAGTGTTCTACCCAAACCGGGAATGAGTTCCCACCTTGCCGTTGTTCCTGCCGTGTTTCGTGTAAAATGGGGCGCTTCGATCGAAATACAACCGTCGTTCTCGATGAAACCCCTGGCTCCTTTGACAATACTCGGTTCGGGATTAAATGCGGAAACATAAATCGCCAGGGTATCGCCGCTGGCTTCCTTTATGGTAAGGGGTACTTCCTGTTCTCCTTCGGGCATTTTTTTCCAGTCGATGCTCACAGTAACCCGGTCGTCTTTCGATACTTTTCCTTTTGTTTTCGATAATTTGATCCAGGGTTCGGGCGAAATAATTTCGTAGTTGAAGCTCTTTTGTCCCCGGTTAAAGAACTCGATGTCGTAACTTTTGTCGCTGATCGGGTCAAATAAGGGCATAACAAGCTTTCCTTCATATTTAGGCCAGAAGCTGCCAAAACCTTCAAACGATATACCCATGGATGCTTCGGGCTGGATTTGGATAATTTCCACATCGGGCATGACATTTTTCTCGGGCTGCTGCCAATAGGTATAGCCAATGTGGGTTTGGTTCATCATGTTTTTCCACTTTCCCCCGGAAAGTTTTGTGTGATAATACTCGGTAATTTCTGCGTCTTTTTGAAAAAGTTTTTCGGCTGTTTTGGCCAGCTCGTTGGTTACCATCCGGTCCTGTTCGGCATACATCCGGTTTTTTGCCACGGTGACATACAGTTCGTTCAGGTTGGCACAAGCCTCAATGGGATGAATAACTAATTGGTAATAGGCATCTTGCTTTTCAGTTGGAATACGACGGGCCATTTTTTTTGCCCGATCGAGCAGATCGTTGTAATCCGCGACAATGCGGTCGGCCTCACCGTAATTCACCAGACTATAGGTTTCGGGCGCCAGCAACTCGGGTTTTCTCCGGCTGTTAAACTTCGTATACGTGTTAAGCATTTCGGCAATATCTTTTGCATAACGCTCGCCAAATTGCCGGGCAGCCCAATGCAGGGTATATTCCGGCAGTTTCTCAACAGGAATCAGCGT
Source organism: Prolixibacteraceae bacterium (assembly GCA_036725585.1). Lineage (GTDB taxonomy): Bacteria > Bacteroidota > Bacteroidia > Bacteroidales > Prolixibacteraceae > DAIMEA01. The sequence goes on from DAIMEA010000448.1 coordinate 3,155, forward strand.
GGGATCCCAGGCATAGTCGAGGAAGAAGGAAACGGGTAGCTCCATGGGTTTCAGATCGCCCACATTGACCAGCCAAAGCCGGTTCACCCCATGTTCGTAAGCAAGATTCATTTGTTCCCATACACGGGGAATCGACACGGTGTTCACCCATTTATAATTTCGGGGCCCTCCCACATAATCGAAATGGTAATAAATGGCATAGCCTCCTTTTTGCAGGTCTGAGCCCGGTTTGGGCAATTTGCGGATGTTTCCCCAGTTGTCGTCGCAAAGCATAAGGGTAATATCTTCGGGCACGCGCATTCCTTTGTCGTAATAATCCTGTACTTCCTTGTACAACGCCCACATCTGCGGCGTTTGCTCAACCGGTTTTCCGGTAACTTCGGAAATAATTTTCCGTTGGTCGGCCACAATTTTTTCCAGCAAGGCAATATTGGTTTCTTCGGTCATGGCCATATCTCCGTCACCGCGCATGGCCATATTGACGATCACTTCCCGGTCGCCGATGCGTTCGATCCCTTCGGTCCAGAACTTCTTCAGTTCGGCGGCATTGGTCTCATAATTCCAGGG
>DAIMEA010000449.1:0-3697 GCA_036725585.1 Prolixibacteraceae bacterium
GGTTCATCGCCTTGATCATCATAAAAATGGCAAAGGCTACAATTAAAAAATCGATGCTTACCTGGATGAACATTCCATAGTTAAGCGTCACGGCATTCACTGCCTGCCCGGCGGCATCAACAGTCGCTTCCTTGATGGTCACTTTAAAGTCGGAGAAATTGATGCCTCCCAGCAACATTCCGATTGGAGGCATGATCACATCGTTCACCAGAGAGCTGATGATCTTCCCGAAAGCGCCCCCGATGATGATACCCACTGCCATGTCGACCACGTTCCCGCGCATGGCAAACTGTTTGAATTCTTTCATTAAACTCATACGTTCTGAATTAAGGGTAAATAAACTGGAAAATATTTATTCTAAATATCCGGTTTCTTGTTGAATAAAACAATAGATCTTCCCTGCAGAGACGTGCATCACAGATTTAGCCTTCGAGAAAGTCCCAGTTCCGGATCTCGTCGAATTTTTTGTGGCCTTCCCAAACAGAAGGATGGGTCAATAAAGATTCCGGGCTGACTTCCGGGATCCGGTCATCGGCTAATCCGTTGCGAACAAATATAAAATTAAAACCCAGTTCATTGGCGCCAACCAAACGGTACCCTTTCCTGTGTGCCAATTTTGTCATAGCAACCGGTGAGGCTCCATGGTAAAGGGGGTGTTTCCCTGGGAAGAAATAATCCGGGTCGTAGGGAACCACGATGTTTTTCAGCCCAAACTCGTTATGGGTTTCGATAATCACCACCTGGGGTTGTACCACGTCAATGGCATCCCAGATCCAATAATCATTCCCGTCGATATCGATCGAAAGAAGGCCAATCCCGCCCTGGTACCCTGCCTCGCTGATCAGTTGGTTCACATTCTCCCGGGTCACTTTTGAACACACAAACCGGGGTTGATAAAACCAGGGATGCGGGTATTGGGCGTAAAACTTTTTGCCCCGCCGGATGCTTCGCGGGTTGGCATCGATGAATAAGCCCTGCCAGCCAAAATGGAAATACAGGTTGGCCGAGTTGCTGTTCACCCCGTCGTCGGAACCTATTTCGACGAAGGTTTTGTTTGTCATCCCCAAAACAGAAAAAAGGTAGAGCAACTTGCCGTCTTCTTCAAACTGGGAAAACACCCGGAACCCGGCTTCCGACAGCGGGGGCAATTCGTTTTTCCGGGCCTGTTCGCGGTAGTAATGAAAAAGCTGCCGCTGCGAAATGGAAACGGTAGGGTAAAAACGGTTCCGGATTTTGGCGATCAGGAAGTGATCTTTCAGAAAATTTCGGATTCGGCTCATAGGCAATGATCTATTTTTGGCTGTAGGTTCCCAAACTTCGGGCTAAAAGTACAAAACTAAAACGAAAACCCGTTCCATGACCAAAGGCTGCCCTTCATTTCGCACTTTTTACTAGTTTTGCAGCAACTTTTTAACCGATACAGCATGGAATCGTATTCGCTCCATACCATTGCCGAAGCGATTGAGGAAATCCGCAACGGCAAAATTATTATTGTAGTCGACGATGAAGACCGCGAAAACGAAGGCGACTTTATTGCCGCTGCCGAAAAGGTAACCCCCGAAATGATCAATTTTATGGCCAAAGTGGGGCGGGGACTTATTTGTGTACCCCTCACCGAAAAGAGATGCGAGGAGCTGGAACTGAACATGATGGTGGGCGTCAACACCTCCATCCATGAAACAGCCTTTACTGTATCGGTCGATGCGCTGGGGCACGGCACTACTACGGGTATTTCGGCCTACGACCGGTATGTGACCGTGAAATTGCTGGCCGGGCAGGGAACAAAGCCCGAAGAACTGGGCAGGCCGGGCCATATTTTCCCGCTGAAAGCAAAAAACAAAGGGGTGCTGCGCCGCTCGGGACACACCGAAGCCGCTGTCGACCTGGCGCGTATGGCCGGCTTCCAGCCTGCCGGAATCCTGGTCGAGATCATGAACGACGACGGAACCATGGCCCGACTGCCCCAATTGGTGGAAATCGCGAAAAAATACGATTTGAAAATCATCTCCATCGCCGACCTCATTGCTTACCGCCTCGAGGAAGAAAGCCTGATCAAACGGGGCGAGGAAGCCAACCTGCCCACCCACTTTGGAACCTTCCGCATCATTCCATACATGCAAAAATCGAACGGAAAAGAACACGTGGCCCTGGTGAAAGGCGAGTGGGAAGAGGACGAGGCCATCCTGGTACGGATGCACTCCTCGTGCATTACAGGCGACATCTTCGGATCGATGCGCTGCGAGTGTGGCGACCAGCTCCATAAATCGATGGAACTGATCGAGAAAGAGGGCAAAGGGGTGATCGTGTACCTCGACCAGGAAGGACGGGGTATTGGGCTGCTCAATAAAATTAAGGCCTATAAACTGCAGGAAGAAGGACTCGATACCGTCGAAGCCAACCAACACCTGGGCTTTGCCCCCGACGAACGCGACTACGGCGTAGGGGCCCAGATCCTGCGCAACCTGGGCGTGAAAAAAATGCGCCTGCTCTCCAATAATCCTGTGAAACGCGTGGGACTTGAAGGCTACGGTCTGCAAGTGGTCGAAAACATCTCTATCGAGGTGGAACCCAATCCCTTCAACGAATTCTATATGAAGACCAAGCGCGACAGGATGGGGCACGTGCTGCAGAAATTCAAGTACGATAACGAATAGGGACGATTTTCTTTCAACAATATTTTTGTGGGAACGCGGATGACGCGGATGCAACGCAGCGCGGATTTTGCGGATTTAATCTGTTTCCTCCGCGTTTGAAAATCCGTATTAACCACGTTTCATTGATTCGGAAGTTTTGTTGGAACGCGGATGACGCGGATGCGGGGCAGCGCGGATTTAATGAGACAAAACAACAAAGTAACAGATTAACAAAGGGAAAGAGGGTGCTAAAAAAACCTTTGCGTCTTTGCGCCTTAGCGGTTCAATTATTCTTCTTTGCGTCTTTGCGGGAGAAAAAACCCTGTTTTAGTCGCGCGAAATGGCTCCGGTTTCGATAAGGGGGTGGACGGTAAACTCGTTCCCTGTTGAGAAAATAAAATCACCTGAAGGACACCCTCCGGTCACTCCCGATATATTGCTATCGTTTATGCTGATGGTTATGGTTTCGGATGTTCCGTCAGAATATTCAATATTGCTTGTGGTAAACTGCCCGCTTCCGTCTCCAACCGTATTATCCCAGGATGTTACAGCCGGATCAACAGAAAGGCTCCCTTCATCATAGGTTCCGGTTCCCCCGGTAATTGTAACCGTAAAAGAAGTAGATTCGAGGGAACAAAAATGGCCATCGCCAACAGAAGCAATACTGATACTTATGGGACGAAGAATCGTTACATTTTGTGTCTCTGTTGTCTGCAATCCTGCCTCGTCGGTTACTGTCCAGGTAATTACATAGGTGGTATCGAGTTCGACCGAAGGCGCTGTGAAATCCATTTCAATGGTTCCTCCCAAAGTGCCACTACCGCTGGCGGGGTCAGCTCCACCGCTGTTCGTGGTTACTTCCCAGGTCATTGTGGCATCACTGCAATCGTCATGAAAGTCGGGAACAGGCAAAGTCACGCCCAGCCGGTTGCAAAAATCGAGGGTTGTATCACGCGGTAATTCATCAAACACGGGATAAGCGCCTATGCTGATGGTTTGAACATTCGGAGCTGTTTCATTTCCGCAATCATCGGACACGGTCCAGGTACGTTCGAACCAGAATT
>DAIMEA010000450.1:0-3677 GCA_036725585.1 Prolixibacteraceae bacterium
TCCTTATGGTGCGTGAAGTTTACGGCAATCACCTGGTCGTTTTCGCGAAAACCTGCTTCCCAGGCTGGCGAATTTTCGATTACATTGCTGATGGTGAAGACCGGTATTCCCGGTACCGGGTTGATGATTTCCAGCCCGCTCATATTGTAGTAAAACCGGTCGCGGAAACTGCCATTCGGCCGCAGGATCAGGCGCTGGTTGAAATAATCGAACCAAACGGTATACCGGCGGAGGATCTCCCCGCCGATGGAACCGTTCCGCTGCTCCTGGCAAATTACGTTGTTGATGTACTCCGATTCGGGGTAGGAAACAATAGGCGTTTCGAGCGGTATGCCGCCAATCCACAATGCTTCGATACGCCCCTTGTGCCCGAAGAGTTCTCCCCCGAGCCCCATCCCGAGGAAACTGTAAATATTCTGCTCGGGGATGGTGATGTTTTCGTCCGAGTTTGGTGAAAGCCAAAGGGCGTCGCTGGCGCCGGTATCGACCAATAAAGCGACAGGGATGCTTTTCCCTCCATTACTCATGACTTCGGAGCGGATTACCGGTTTGTTGCGGATGAAATGGATGGGCAGCACAATGTCGTTCTTCCGGGGTTTATAGGTAAACTCATGGGGCTTGTAAAGCGTAATTTGCTCGGCGCTGTAATTAACCTTGACAATGTAATTTTTGAAAAGATTCAATCCGATCAGCCCGTGGACCGGCATGCCCAAAATCCGGGATATCTGGAAGTTTTCGTCAATGATCACATTGATTTTCTGATGACGGGCGCTTAGTCCGGGCAAAGAAATTTCATTGTCGCCCGATTGATAGGCCTGGGTGAACAACTCATTGCCCAAACCCCTCAGTTCGATGGGTTTCATGTAATTCAGATTGAGCTCTTCGACCAGGGTCAACTCGGTGATGATGGGATCGCGTACGCCGGTATCGAGAATGAAGTTCATTGTGTCGGATCCGTTGATGCTTACCGGGATGATGATCAGGTTGCTGATGTTTTTGAAGTTAATCGAAATCGATTTCTTTTTGGGATTGTTGAACAAAAAACCCGGTCCGGGCGTTGTATAGAGTTTTTCAAAATCGATGTGTTCCGATATGGGAACATAATCCCGGACAATCAACAGGTTGTTTTCGATTTCAAAAATCAGGTAAAAATCCTTCATCAGTTTATCCAGAACTTCCTTGACCGATTTGTTGGAAATACTCAGGTTGACCCGCTTCCCCTTGATCAGTTTGGAATTGTATTCGAAATCGAGGTTGAATTGATCGCAGATATCCCGGATCACATGTTCCAGGGTCTCATTCTCGGCAATTACCGTAATGTTTTGGTCCAGGATATTTTTGATGGCTTCCTGTGCGTTCATTTTTCCGGCAGCCAAAAGAAAGACGGCTGCGGTAATGATGCTTGTTTTTATCCAATGTAGTGTTTTCATGTCCTTCAATATTAAAAACCAAATTCTTTACGTACAGAGCTTTTCATGGGTTCTGTAAGGAATAGGATTGATCCTCATTTTTCTCAAAACGAAGGTTAAAGGTCAGGGCGACAACCTCGAGGATGTACCCGGGATCCTGCCGGCTGAAGGTAGCATTAATCTGTTTCTTAAGATCGACATCAGCGCCCACCTCCACCCGGATCGGATAGGCCCGTTCGAGGGTTTCGATTACTTCGTCCAGCGGGGTGTAATCGAACACCAGTTCGTGGGTGTACCAGGCCAGGCTGTTGGGATGAAAGGAATTCTCGCATTGCGGCATTGATTCGTTCTTATGCAGAATGCCTTTCTGTCCGGGCCGGAGCAGTACTTTTTCCGACGAAGCGCCAACCAGTTCCACCGCTCCGCTTTTCACCATTACCTCCACGGTTTCGGCATCATCGTAGGCCGATACATTGAACGTAGTACCCACTACCCGTATCGATGCCCGACCGGTTTCGATCACAAAAGGTTTTTCCCGGTTGGGGGCTACATCGAAAAATGCTTCGCCCTGCAGGCTTACGATTCGCTCGTTACCGGAGAACTTACGCGGGCAGCTTAGCTTCGATCCCCGGTTCAGGACCACGAGGGTTCCATCGGGTAGTTTCACCTCGTGATTTGTCGGTTCCATAACGCTTGTAACCCATTCGAGGCTCTGTTGTGCCGGGTTTCTTGCCATGTACCACACAGCAAAGGTTCCGGCCAGCAAGAGGAGAAAAACAGCTGCAATCCGTAAAAGGAAGATCTTTCGGGAGGATCGCTTAGGGGACAGAGAAGTGCTTACTTTTCCCCAGGCCCGGGAGGTATCGTACTGCTGAAGTTTCAGAAAGAGATCGGTCTTTTTCAGGGTTGTGGCAGCCTGGTGAAGGATTTTCTGTTCCTCCCCATCAGTGGCCATTTGCTCCCAAACCACTGTCTCCTTTTCGCTTAACATTTCATTGTTCAGCTTTTTGGCAAGAATGATCCATTTTTCATCCGTCATCATCTCCGTCTTCATTTTTTTGTCTTTTCCTTTTTCCATTTCATCTTTAAGACATTCCTGTTATCGCTTACCCTTATCAGGACACATTCGCAAAAGGATAAAACCAATCAGCAGTTGTCGGTAATCCTTCAGTTTTTCCCGCAAATCTTTCAAAGCCTGGCCCATCTGCGTTTCTACCGTTTTGATGGAGATCCCCAGCCGGTCGGCTATTTCGCGGTACTTTAATCCCTCGTCGCGGCTCAGTAAAAAAATCTCTTTACGGCGTTGGGGCAACGAATCGATTCCCTGCCGGATCTTATCTTCCAGGTCGGCTTCGAGGATGTAATCCCGGGATTCCCATCCGGCTTCACTGTTTTTGAGCACCTCATCGTGGTGCTGGCGAACGATTTTCTGATGTTTGATGAAATTGAGGCAATGGTTTCTAACTGCCCGGAACAGGTAATTCCGAACCGAAGTACTGATGTCAAGTTCTTCCCTTTTTTCCCATATTTTCAGGAAGAAAGCCTGTACCAATTCTTCGCAATCGTCGCGATCGGCCAGGTATTGTCGTGCAAAATGGCATAAGGGGGCGTAATACGTCCGGAACAAGATCTCAAAACTTTGCGGGTCTCCTTTCCTGATTTTCAGGAATACTTCCTTTTCATCATTCATACTATCGGGCCGATTTTCCTCCCAAATTACAAAAATTTATTGGCGGTTTGGATCGCTATTTACTTTCTGACACCCGAAAGGAAAAATCCCATGAGCGGGATGAGAAAAAATTGTCAGGAATGATGTGATAGCGAAACCTGCTTCCCAGTCAGGCCATCTGTTCCCTTTCCTTTAAACCAGAACAACCCTGTTATTTTTTTACATTCCCGGGTAACCTTTTCCGGTTTTTGGGAATAAACCATAAAACGGACCGAATGGAAGCTCGCTTATACCGTATTTCATAAATTTGATTAAAAAGAAAAAGCGCATAAAATTTTGTTCGAATCGTTTTTTTTTTTTTTAGTTTTGGGAATTCTGTCCAAACAAAACATGCAATGAAGATCCTCCACGTTTCCACGTCGAAAAAAGCAAAGCACACAATAACCTGTTTTACAGGTTTCGAAACCACACAAATACCTATGCCTATGATGATAGCCTGAACGAACAACGGGTTGTCCTGAATAGTGCCTTTCCTAAATCCGGGCAGAAAAAAGGCAACACAACCCGAAGATGATGCTGCCTTAGTGTATAACGAACCC
>DAIMEA010000451.1:0-3671 GCA_036725585.1 Prolixibacteraceae bacterium
TTTTCGGTCGTTCAGCGCTTGCCGGGCTCCTGCTTCGAGCACCTTGTCCCATTTTAGTTCCCGGGCATCGTAATGGAATTGCACCGATGCTTTTTGTTCTGGCTGGAAGGTGAGAAAACCGGTGATGATTGTTGCTGCAACGATCAGGATGGAAAGAGCCAGCCCCATCGCGGGGGATGACTGGCTGGAAGGGAATACTTTTCGCCATGCTGCCTTGAAAAGGGAAGAAAAGCCCACAAAAACGACCGGGATCAGGAACAACATCCATTGGGCAACACGGGTTTCTTCCAGTGGATAAAAGTCGCCCCCGATGGCTTCCTGAAAGCCCATAAAGTAAGAAAAACGAGATGCCAGCCAGGGAAAGCCTGCCGCGGGGATGATCCATAAAAAGGGTAAGATACCGATGGATTTCCTTTCTTGTTCGTTCATTTCGGCAGCAAAAACAGTCAGGAGAAAAAGCAAAAGGACGGTTCCGCCCCAGCCGTAAAAGAGCAGAGCGGCCAGGATGAGCCAGAGGATCCGTTCCAAAACAACCGGCCATTTTCGTGTTTTTCGGTATGCAATAACCGTGGCAAGAGCTATCCAGTAATGATTCAGAAGGCCGATGGAGTCGACATTATAGGCATCGAAGGTGAGCCATAATGCAACCGGTATATAGTGCAACACAGAAACAATCCGGATCGGGTAGAAGTCGACCAGTAGCTTATGGGTCAGAAAAATGCTGATTGCTGCGAGCAGGACAGCCACAAGGGCCCCAACACCTCTCCACGCATTGAACTGATAGAAAAAAAGATCCAGGTATTTGCCAACACCCCCGGGTTGGTTCAGAAATGATAGAAAAAAGGACCGGTCGAACAGAAAAAGAGGTTGTTGCCGGAAGTGGACGAGCCGGGTGTCGACAACGCTGTAAAACCAAAAGAATACCCAAAGGAGGACGACGACACCGGTGCCCAGGTCCATTATCTGCATCCTTTTTCTTTGGATGAAGGATTGCACGGTTTGTTTTTTGTTCGCGGTCATAAGCAGATACAAATATAATGGTTTGGTCTGAAAACAGTACAGGTCAGCAACCCATAAAAAACAACAACGCCGCGCTCCTTTCGAAGTGCGGTGCTGTGTGAATTTGGTGTCGGTTTGGGTGAATTAACAGCCCAACCGTATGGCCTGTTTCAGGGTTGTTCCATATTTCAAAAGGTGTGCTTGATAACCAACAGCAATTTAGCCTGGTTTATATACTCGAATTTCCGTTCAGTCATTTTCTAAAATGGAGATTATAATCCCAAAATTAGTTTCTAAAATGGGAATATGATCCCAGAAATATATTTTAAAAATGGGATTACGATCCCAAAAATCTGCATGTCGGATTTTTATCCCCGAAAAGAAGCTTTTGATTTTAATGTTTTTAACCTGTTTGTTTGATCGAGCGATTTAATTCGTTAATGTTTGATTTTTCAATTTTATGTATTGAATAGGCGGGTTAATCTTTTACAATTATTTTCTTAATAAACTGTTCTTTTCCGTTTGATACTTTAACTAAATATATCCCCATTGTAATTTCCGGAAGATTGATTACGTGGTTGCTGGTACTTTTTGCTGACGATTGATAAACCTTTTCACCCAGCAAATTGAAAACACGAACATCGGTACAACTCTCAAAATTTTTTATTTCAATGGCAAAATTCCCGTTACTAGGATTTGGGAATACTTTAACCGATTTCTTATCTTCAGCACTTGACAGTTCATTGGAATTTGTTTTTATCAGCAAACTTTTCACTTTTGATTGTTCAACGGTCTGACTTTCAATAGCCATATCGCAGAAGGTACCATCAGTTGTAATGTATGCGCTCATCGTACTGTTTGACATGGCATGAAAACCCTGCAAGAAGCGTATGGATTCACCTGCAATAAGCGTTGCCGAACAACCACTTTCAAATACTACCCTATTACCATCACCGGCAACCGTGATGGTTTGGACAGCATTATAACACGCTACATCTTCACTTCCGAGTGATTGATTTTGAAGTGCGTAATTTACCGGCACATTACTAATTGTAAACGCTTCATCGCTATTATCGGTTGCAGTGCCCTCTGTATCACTAACCCTCACAAGGCATATGGTGGACGATTCGTCAGGAATCGTCCAGGAGTAGCTTCCGTTATCGGCTGTGCTGTCGGTTACATTCGTCCAGTTCAATCCGTTGTTTGTCGAATATTCTATTTGCATCGTCCCGCTGGTCCCGCTTGATGTCCAGGTTATGTCATGCGCGTCACCTAAGCGCCAGTCCTCCCCGCCGTTGGGCGAAATCACCGTAATGGCGGGAAACTGCGAGTTAAATTCCCAGGCGCCCCGATCCACGATTGCATCAGTGTTGCCATCGCCATCCCATACGCGTATTTTATTATCCAGATCTTCCGGACCGCAATCTGTCGCCGATGAATCACCCGTGTCAACACAAGGTGAGCCAGGTTGAAGCCGAAAATCACCGGCACCTGGATCCACAAACTCCGGCGATATATAGATGTTTTCGTTACTGCCGAGGAACCGTCCGTCGCCAATGATGGAGAATTTCACACTATCAGGAACGAGCGATCCACGGATGGCATCACCTCCACCATTCCCCCACAAAATTGAGCCGGACATGTACACGTTGAGTATCTGGTTACTGCTGTACTTACTGTTGATGTTCAGGCCACCGGCCCAACTGCTTCCAATTGCATTGTTCACAAGGGTCATATTCGCAATGGCGACCCCGTTGATGACGTTATTCGGGCTAGATGAGGTTTCACCGTGGAGCAGAACTCCGGCATCTGAACTGTTTCTGATAAAGGTGTTTCGGAGGACTACATTCTCAATTAGATTGTTATGGGCTCCACCGCTCCCTGCTATAAGAAATATGCCATTGGCTCTGCAAGAGGAAATGTGATTTCGATCGATTAATACTCCCGATATTTTATTGTTGTTCGCACCATTCCCCGTTGCACCTCCAAACTGGATGCCGCCGCTGGTAAGAACGTTGTCTTTAATCGTAACGTCCGACAGGACGTTACCTGTTGCGTTTGTACCACTTCCACCAACACTAACGAGTTCAATTGTCACAGGTGTTCCATCTATTACATTTTCAGCTATCACTATCCCGTCAATGGTATTGTCGATACTGTTTGCCTGGTTGGCCGCGTCGACCAGAATTGAGGCATTGGTATGCCCGCTGATTTGATTGTCCCTGATCTCTACATCGGTAATGCTGTTTCGGGATTTATTTGGCGAACTTGAAGTACTGATAAAAACTCCGATGCTGTACCCCAGATTGATAATTGAATTGGAGCGGATGGAAAGGCCTGAGATTACATTGTCCGATGATGCATTATCACCCATAGCAGCATGGGCTTGAACTCCACAGTTACAGTACTGTATGGTATTGTTGCTGATTTCGACATTGCGAATTTCAGCGTAATTCTGGTCGTATATGATCAAAGTCACCCCGCCCCAGCCCATATTGGATAACGTGCAATGACGTATTACCAGGTCTTCCGTCAAAGGAAAGCCTTCATCAACAGAAGTTTGAATTGAAATGCCGGACGAGCGGAAGTTGCTAAAAGCAAGGCCCTCAATCACAACGTGAGCTGCGCCGGAAATAGTCAGGCCAATACTGCTGCTTGCGTTTGTGCCATCG
>DAIMEA010000452.1:0-3670 GCA_036725585.1 Prolixibacteraceae bacterium
GTTTTATAACCGGTACGATCTGACCCGTTTTAACCAGAGAAACACTGAAAATATCATCGATGGCAGCAATCAGCAATTCCGTATTTTTATCAACCAGTTCCTGGTACATCTTCTTTTGTATGGGTGAAATGCTATCGTCGGTAATCATCTCGGTGAACCCGATGATGGCATTAAGCGGTGTTCGTATTTCATGGGAAATGTTCGCGATAAACTCCGATTTTAATTGGTTGTTCAATTCCGCCCGCTTCAGGGCATCTCTCAATTTCGACTCCGTCAGTTTCCGAAAACCGATTTCTTCCTTCAGATTGCTGTTTGCATGTTGTAATTCACGGGTTCTCAGGTCTACTTCCGACTCCAGGTTTTTATTGGCCGTGTCGAGCAACAAAAGGGCTGCCTGCGCATTGATACGATTCGATCGGAACGACTGATAAAAAGGTAGTACCAGAAAACACACGAGCAACATAACAACCGTATTTTCGGTAAGAATGAGCTGTCCGGTATATACGCAAATAAGCGTATATTCTGCGAAAATGATAAAGTAATAAAGTACAAGCATTTTTAATGGGGTGATAACGGCAAAAGCCAATATGAACAACACAAAATAAAACGCTACAATGTTCAGCAGAGATTCGGGATCGAGGGCACAAATGGCCGTAGCCCAGAAAAGAAAGAAAAAAGGTAAAAAATAGGTGTAGGCTTTGATGAACCGTTTATTACGTGGGGTTCGCTTTTTATCTGCATGTTTCTTCGTTCCGATATACAAGAGAACAACGAGCAACAACAAAGAATCGAAGATGAGATAAAAGCTCAACAGAGCTTCATCAAAATAAAAAAAATCAAGAATAAGCATCAGGGTAAGGGCAATTGTGATGATGTACGAAAAAAACAACAACCTGTTTTCATCAACCTGTTGCAACTGCTCATCAATCCGCTTCTTGTCCTCTTCGGCAAGGGACACTTTCTCAAAACCATATTGTTTCCGAAACAGCCTCATAACAATCAGAATGGTTCCAATTTACCAAAAATAACAATACAACACACGAATATGTACGTTGAAATTCCAAAACAGAACTTACCTGGGCAAATCAGGCAAAATGTGGAAATCCCGTAGAGAATTTCCGGTATTTACCGGATTGATACGCCTTATAGGGCATATTAACTTTGAGCTTGAAAAATAATCAAAAAAATCAGGCTTCATGGAAAAGAAACAAATAACAGCCCTTGCCTTCCACCTGCCGTTAAAACAAAAAGCGGCTGCATATGGAGCCCGGATCATGGAAGAACTTCATTCGGATAATGCGGTTGCCCTTTTAAACGCTTCGTTTCTTTTCATTTATGAACTCAGGCATTTTGAAAGCGATCTTCTGCAGATGAAAAACATACAGCATAAATACCCCTGGCTAAAACTTATAGCAGCCGAAAAATCATTTAACCAGAAGCACCTAGATAAATTATTAATCAATAAAGTGAGCGGTTACCTGGTGATCGAATCCGACCTTGACGACCTTGATAAAATAATCCATGAAGTTCTGAACGGCCATTATTGCTTTAGCCGGAATACCCTGATGGGAATTAAACAAACACTCACAACAAACCTGACAACACAAATAACCTGATGATGAAGAACATATACCATATTGCCATTTTACTTATCCTCGTCTTACTAGTCTTTTCTGGTTTCGATGCCACGGGGCAAAACGAAGTGATTATTCGCAACGGCGATTACGACAACACCGATACCTGGGGAACAGGCCCGGGTGTTGCCGATTTCCGCGCTTCGGCCAATGCCAGCAGCGGGGCGGTTTGCGCATTCGCTGCAGCTTATGTGGGCGCTTCGGCTGCCGAATCGACCGTGAAAATTTGGGTAGAAAACAACGAAACAGAATACCCGGTTTGGATGAAAGTGGAAGCCGAAATCCTGCATAAAGGGACCACCTACACGGGCGATTTTGCCGCCTTTGCCGGCACCCGCGTTTCGTATGGCGCCAATGGCAAACGGTATTACAACGACATTGAAGCTGGCCTCGACTGGAGCGTAGCTGTTGATAAGTTCCTCAGCCTGGCCGAACTGGCAACCACGTATGTGCCCATGCCCTCGTCGTTTACCTATGTTCAGAAAGTGATGGATATGATTAGGAAAGTGAACGACATTTACGGGTATACCGATTATTACAACACGCTCAAAAACATCATCGAAGGGGAAACCGAAAAAATTACGTTCGAGTTTAAAGCGGTTCCCGGCATTAACGAAATCAGTCTGGGCGTGCGGGCCGACGCCGCTGCTTTCCTCACCAGCTCGGGTTTTGCCCTGATCTTTGCCCAGGTCCGGAATGTGAAAATTACCAAACACGGGGCCGAAGGACACTGGTACCCGGCCGATGATTCCTATAAATGGGTCGAACACGACAACAACAGGGACGGCAAAATCAATGACGTTTTCGATCACGGGCTGAAAGATTTTAAAGACAACGAGCATCCCGGCTACTATCACCCGTACTCTGTAACTTCTTCGAACGACTATCGCGGGCGCCACCCCGAAACCATGTACACGTCTACACATCATCTGTCGTTAAACCAGGAAGGCTACAGTGATGAATACTTTGTTTTTGACTTTGAACCCTCTGAGCGTAACGCCCTTTCAACCGAAGGTACCTTCGAAGCCTGGGTAAACCCAAGGCATTCCGGTACGTTTACCGGGCACATCCTTCATGCCTCGTACGACAACGATGGTGATCCTTACGGAGCCGACGGCTGGGGGAGTGAAGACGAAATCCACCTGAGCTGCAACGAAACAGGAGCCTACTCTTTTTACATCGGGGGAAACGGAAGAACGGTCAGCATCCATTCGGGCGACCTGCACTATAACCCTTCAGCCGACGAATTCAACCATGTACTGGGCACCTGGTACAACAAAAACAACCAGTTAAAAGCCTTTCTCTATGTCGATGGAAACATGGTGGCCAGCGACTCCATCGCTTTATCGGCCGCTATCTCGCTCAATACCTTCCTGCTCGGCAAACCCGCAAAAGACGACCGCTGCTTCCATGGAAAATTTCACGATATTAAAATACGGCAAACCATGCTTACCCCCACCGAAGTACAGCTTGCCTACTGGCAAAGCGGAGGAGATACTGACAATCCTTCATTACCGGTTGTAAACGATTTACCGGAGTTCTCACCAAGTACCGCGAACATGATCACTTGGGAACCCTCAACCGACCCGACAAGCTATGTTGACTATTACCTCATCGAATGTAAAAATGTAAATACTTCCAACTACCGCCACGACACGGTTTATTCCACTTCGTACCTCGATACGTCGCTGACAAATGGGATAAGCTACCAATACAGGGTGAAAGCCCGGGACGTGGCAGGCCACTGGAGCGCCTATTCTGCTGCGATAAGCACCACCATCGATACCACACCGCCCATGCAACCGGTAATCGATTATATACCCGTTTATACGGCCGGGAACTCGGTTAACCTGAACTGGACCTCGGCCGGGGCAGATTCGTTCATGGTATATTTCAGCAGTAGTGAAAATTTCACCGGGGGAAGCGAAATACTGGACAGCACGGAATGGATCCGGCCCGATTCGGTTGAGCTCACGGGCTTGCAGCTCGATCTGTCGACTTTACCGTACAATGGCGATTCCGACCCTCATTCAGAA
>DAIMEA010000453.1:0-3666 GCA_036725585.1 Prolixibacteraceae bacterium
CAATGCCGGGGAAACAGGGCACGCAGGCATTGAATGGCTGCATCAGATGCGCTTGTTTTCCGTAAAAAGCTGGCCCGGAACAGCGCGTCTTTTTGCGTCCTTCTTTTGGAACCACAATCGTTTCATCAATTTTGTTGATGCGGGTCGGGATTATTCCGGAAACCTTTTACCGGGTATACCCGCATGTACGTATCATGCCCGAATTATTTGGGAACCCCTGCCCCAGGCAGTGTTGGTTCTCGAAGGGCAGGGAACAGGCAGCCAATTCATGAACGATGCCAACGATAAACGATATCCAGGTCATACACTTGTTCATGCAAGATGCTCCGTCGAACTCATCCGGAAAGGACGTTTGCAGATACGGTTCGAAGGGGGCATTGAAAACCTGTTCGATACGCCTTATGCATCCATGATTTTGGTGAATGCACCCTCGTTCGGCGGAAATGCTCCCCGATATTATTATCCTGGATCCCCCCGGAATATGTACCTGGGAATCCATATAGAAATTGAATGAGCGAATCGATGGACGAAAAAGATACCTTTTACTTTTTCCCCTTGGGAATTACGTTGATGACACGTATTTCTTCACTCCCGGTGAACGATTCGCCATTGATTGTTGTACCGGTAAGGGTTAGCGTGTTGTAGTCGTCAATATTTAAGGGGAGGTCCTTTACCTCTTCCATTAAAAATTTGGCAACAAAATTTCCCCGGTCGTCCGATTTCCAACTGTCGATTTCGATTCCATTCAGGCTGACGCTGGAGGCAGCAACCAGATAATAACTGATGTCGGTATGGATCGTAACAACCTCTCCCTGATTCTGAATGTTCAGTACAGCAGGTGCAACATCGATCGTGATCGTCATGCTTTCACCCGAAAACCCGGTGTGAACGAAAAGAACGAGAACGGCACTCAGGGCAATCCCCATCCAACTTGTTTTGTTTTTTTGATTCATGGTGTGGTAATTTTAAGACAAGCTAATTTAAGCCATTGATTTATAAAAGTCAATAGTAAGTTATAGAGTCCCCCCTTTCTGTATTGTATGTTTGTGGCATCATTTTATCCCCCTTTTTCCAGTAATTCACGTCCCTTTTTTATGCGGTAATTTTTCTTATTTCGCAAAAAGAAGATGATGTGTAGAGAAATTTAAATCACGAAGAAATGAGCAAAACAAGCAACATTGCCGTACTCGTTCTATGGACATTGCTGTGCGGAACTACTGCGTATGCACAAACACCGGCCTTCCCCGGTGCCGAGGGTCATGGCGCGTACACCACGGGAGGCCGCGGGGGCGCCGTTATCGAAGTTACCAATCTCGAAAACAGCGGAATTGGCAGCCTTCGTCAGGCGCTGAACGCTACCGGGCCAAGAACCATCGTGTTCCGGGTTTCGGGAACCATTGAACTACTCGGGAACCTGACCATTAAAAACGGCGATGTGACCATTGCCGGGCAAACCGCCCCGGGAGAAGGGATTTGCCTGAAAAATTACCCGCTGGTGATCGATGCCGATAACGTCATTATCCGCTACATCCGTTGCCGCCTGGGCGACGAAATGGGAACCGAAAGCGATGCCATGTCGGGAAGGAATCAGAAAAATATCATAATCGACCACTGCTCCATGAGCTGGAGTGTCGACGAGGCAGCTTCGTTTTACGACAACGAGAACTTTACCCTGCAATGGTGCATCATCAGCGAAAGCCTCTATCATTCCCTCCACGGAAAAGGGAACCATGGATACGGGGGAATATGGGGCGGCATGAACGCCTCGTTCCATCATAACCTGCTGGCCCACCATACCAGCCGGAATCCCCGGTTTTGCGGTAGCCGCTACCACGGACAACCCGAGCGGGAAATTGTCGATTTCCGGAACAATGTACTTTATAATTGGGGAGGAAACAGCGCTTACGGAGGGGAACTGGGCAACCATAATATGGTGAACAACTACTACAAGTGGGGGCCGGCTACAAGTTCCAGTAAAAAGAACCGCATTGTGAATCCTTCCGATGCGCCGGGAACCAGTCCGATGAGCCAATGGTTTGTTGAGGGAAATTATGTCGACGGCTTTCCCGATATCACCGCCGACAACTGGGCAGGAGGCGTACAGCCCGACGGAACCGGCTTGAATTCACTGCGCGCTGCCGAACCTTTTCCCACCGGCGACATCGTGACCCAGACACCCGAAGATGCGTACCGCGATGTGCTGCTCTACGCAGGGGCCATCCTTCCGGTCAGGGATGAAATTGATGAACGGATTGTTAATGAAACATCCAGTCGGACGGCTCAATACGGAGCCAGCTACGGTGCCAACAAAGGGATTATCGACACCCCTTCGGATGTGGGAGGCTGGGTGAAACTTTCCTCACTGGAACCACCGGCAGATACCGATGTCGATGGGATGCCCGATGAGTGGGAAGACGAAAAGGGCCTCGACAAAAACGACCCTTCCGACCGGAACCTGCGCAACGACTTGGGCTATACCAACCTCGAAGTGTACCTGAACAGCATCGTGGCCGGAGAGCGGATCATCGAAGTGGGCGTGGATGACCTGACCGTGAAAACCCGTGACGTACGCGTGTTTCCGAATCCTGCTTCTTCACAGGTTTCGGTTCAATACAGCGTTCAAAGCCTCGTGCCTGCTACCCTCGAGATCGTCGATTTATCGGGACGGGTTCTGAAACGAAAGGTTGTTCATCCGGAGAATAAAGGGAAAAACCTGGAGAACTTCGAATTGACCGGCCTGCAAAACGGAATGTACCTGGTAAAGGTACGGCAGGGAACGACCCTGGATAAGCAAAAACTGATGATTCAGCGATAAAGTACGGTTTGCTTTTTTGGGAAAAGGGCAGTATAAAATGTCTTGACACATTTCTGCCTGAAAATATCGTTATCTTTAGCCATTATTTTTAACCAAACCTGCTGTGGAAAATAATGATCGTTCCCTACATCGAATGCCGGGTATTGTATTGGCCCTGTTTTTTTGTTTAGCTTTTTGTTCTTCATCTTATTCCAAAGGAAGCCTGAAGGATGCCGGCAAAGTTGTTTACCTTCAAACCGGAAGCTTGAAAATTGGCCTTCTTCCCGATGTGGGCGGGCGCATGGTTTTTTACGGCGCCCCGGGGGGAGAGAACCTCTTGTTTTCCGATTCGACACTTTGGAACGAGCCCGAAGAAGATCGGATCATCCCTTCGCCCGAGGCTGGTTTTAAACCCTACAACGGCCATATCATCTGGCTCGGGCCGCAAAGCCAGTGGTGGCGGCATCAGACGCTCAATAAAAGGCGGTATGAACGAGGCGACGTGTGGCCGCCCGACCCTTATCTTATTTATGGAAACTATTCCGTTGAAGCAGCCAACGACACATCGGTTTTGCTGGTGGGGCCGGAAAGCCCGGTAAGCGGCGTTCGGGTAAGCAAAAAATTTACCGTGAGCGGCAGGGAACTGCTTATGGAAGTGTCGGTAACGAATGTTCGAAACGAGCCCGTTGCCTGGGATCTGTGGTCGAACGCCCGCTTTGACGCGTTTACCCGCTTTCGGATCCCGGTCGATTCGGCCGGAATTCTTCGCGTCAAAACCGACGAAACTCCGTTTAGGGACTCGATTCCTTATGCCTTGGCGGAAGGTTTTTTTACTTTTCAAACGGTCGGGCCTTCCGAAGGAAAACGCTACA
>DAIMEA010000454.1:0-3659 GCA_036725585.1 Prolixibacteraceae bacterium
TGTTGTTTTCAAAAAAGTCAATAAAAATTTATATAGAGCTTTTGAGACAGCCCCTTAATATCAATTATATGAATATGAACGTCATTGTAAGCGTAGCGAAGCAAACTTGATTATTTCTATTTATGCAGCAAAGGGAGTTGGACTTTCCAAGTCCAACAAAAACATCTTTGACTTTGGAAAGTCAAAGTCCCATCGGGTGCAAAATACAAATTCAGTGCATGAATTATTATCGCTCAGGCTGGTTGGGTTCCGGTAACCCACAATATTCGCATATTGTCAAAAGCAGACAGCCCGTACCCTATTTCATCAGCATCATGCTCCTGGTTTTTTCAATCACGGGGACCATTTGGTTGAGTTGTTCTGCTTCGATCCGATCGTTTTGCTTGAAGATGTCGGCCAGGGGAGCGAGGCTTTCGTAGTAAGGTTTAATGGTTTCGTCGCCCGACATGAGTTCGAGCAAAGAGAAGACCGTGGAAACCCGTTCATTCTGGTTCGACAGTATATTCAGGAATTCGGTATTGTCGTTGGCGAAAAGGGCTACCTGGGTAAGAATGTACAGGGCTTCAACATTTCCGCCGATCACCGAAAGGGCATACACATCGGGGCGGTCGCTGGCGGCCAGTTGCTGGTTGGCAAAATTGATGGCTGAAGTGACCAGGTAGTCGACGGAGTCCTTGTTTTCCGTATTTGTTTTGATCCGTTCCACGTAGCCCTCCGAGGAGGTCAGCTCCGTTTCGAGCCCCAGGTCGCGGATGAGTTGCTTGAGCAATTCGCCGATTTGGGCTACTTTATCCCCCCGGTTGTACACATGGGCATATTCAAAGTCAAAAGAAAACATGCCCAGGCCCAGGCTTTTCTGGTACGAGGTCAGCATTTTTTCGGCATCTTCAACCGGTACGGTCAGGTCGATGATATACGAGGCGCCGGCCTGGTTCAGCATGTCGGCTACATCCGATATCTTGGGCATTTTCTGGATGGCCTCCACGATCTGGTCCTTCATTTTTACTACATCAAATTCTTCCACTTCAACGGAGGCTTCTTTGCCGTCGGTGGTGGTTCCTTTTGATTTTTTGGCCGATGAGTTGCATCCGGCGACCACGAGGAGCATGATTCCCAGAATCAGCATGTTTTTCAGGGTTGTACTTTTCATTCTTATTTGGTTTAATTGGTTGTTTGTTAATTACCGAGCAACTTTACCGAAAACATCCATTGTCCGCGCAGCGCCTCTCCTTGTTCCGACATAAGGGCATAACCGGCCGACCAGGTTGTTTTCATATACGAAAACAGCACGAGTTGCAAATCGAGCTGAGCCCCAAAATTAAAAATATTTCTGGTAAGTTCAGCCCGGTCGAAATCAGTAATTAAGTGTGTGGCAAAAAAAGATGTTTTCAAATAGGTTGGATAGAGCCAGGTTGCGCCTACATCGCGGAGGCGAAAGGGTTTCAGGTTGAGTTCACCCATCGTTTTCACGTAGTTGTACGCTTTGATTTCATCGATTTCGGCGCCCGGGAAGGCCAGGGGTTTGCGGTATTGTTCCGAGGGCTGCCAATCGATCCAGTTGTTTCGGAAGCCGCCCAGATAATAATGGGAAAGAGCCGATGAGCGGTCGCCAAACGACTGGCCGATGCTGTTTCGGATCCAGAAACTGGTATTCCGTATACCCGGGACAAGAAATCCGAACGACTGATTCGAAACCACATCGGGGAAAAAATTCCCGCCGGCATAAAGAGCCGATGCCGCCAGTTCCCACGAATAGCCTTTTTCATCCTCCACCGCGCCGAGTGTTTTTCGTAATTTGTTTATCTCAAACGAAAGGGAAGCTGCCTGAAAATCGCGGATGGGTGTTGTAATATTCTGGTATTGTGGGATTACTTCGAGGCCGCCATAGGTAAACACGGATCCGCCATACTTCAGGGTAAGCGGTTTAAACAGGGTGTGATTTTTTTCGTATTTCAGACCAAAAGAATAACCGGCACGGCTTCGTTTGGTCGGGCCGAAAAGGTCGTAAAAATCCGTCTTGTTGTAATTGCCCATAAGGGTCCAGTTCCAGTATTTCCATTCAAATTGGGCATGTATCTTTTGGAGATCGTCGTATCCCGACCAGGGGGAAAGCCCGAGAAACAGGTTGATGGAGTTGATCCCGGACAGATCCGAAAAACGGAAGCGGTAACCGGCAGCAATGGTGTTTTTGTACCCGGCCAGGTCGGGATGAGCCGAGATTAGTTTTAGGGTTCGAAAAAGATCGTATTTTCCTTCCTGAACTAAGGCGCTGTCGGATGTAAACTGAGATGCAGGCGGGAGCGACCATTCTTTTATTTCCGGGTTTTCCATCACTACCCTGTTCCCAAGGTATTCGATGGGGTTGGCATCGTGAAGGATCCGGACGGGAACGGTTCCCGGGATCATCCCGTCTCGCTGAAATTTCAAAACGAAAAGAGAATCCTCGTTGTATTGAAGCGGCATGAAAAAGCCGGTTTCGGTGTTGGTCAGTAAGTCGAATTCCGATCCATCGAGTGAAAGCCGCCACACATTCGATATACCTGTATAGTAGGATGTGCCGATCAGATAGCGGTCGTCGGGTGAGAATTTGAACTGGGTAAGGGTATTGTCTTCCAGTTGGAGGACGGTTTTAAACTCTTTTTTTCCGCTTTCCAGGTCGTTTATCGGGAACAGGATCAGCGATTGTTCTCCCCGGATTCCCGAGAGGGAAGCGCTGGCATATTCACCGTTATGGGAAATGGCCAGGTCGAAAAGGCTTTTGCCAAATTCGGCCGAATACATGGGGATGATTTCATTGTAGGGCTCCGGAATTTTTACCAGGATGGAATATCCGTTGTTGTTTTGTACCCCCCAAATGCTTCGGTCCTTTGGGTTGAAGGCCAGATCTCCGGTCCGGGTGAAGCGGATCAGCCGTTTTTTCCGGCCTGTTTTGCCATCAACCTGGACCAGGTTGCGATACCCGTGGTTTTGTTCGGTAATGAAAATGATATTTCGTTCTGCGTCGTAAGCCAGGTGGGTGGAATAATACAGTGAGGGCGAATCGAGTTCGGCCAGTTTCCGGATCTTCCCGGTTCGGACATCAATTTCGGAGATCTGGGATATAGCTCCCGGGTAGTTCAGGGCAGCATAGATTTTTCCACTTGCAGTATTGTACCCGTAATTGGAGAAATTTCCCAGTTCCTGCCGGGTGATCGGTGTGAAAGAAGTAAACGGAAATTCAGAGACTTTTTCAATGTTTTTGCGCTGAAAATTGAATTCCCATTGCGTCCAGTCGTCCCATAATTTTTTGACAGGCTGCCCGTACACTTTTTTAAACTGGCTGGCATAAAAAGCTTTGCTGTCGTCGGTGCGGGCGTAGAAAGCCTTCAGTTTTTCGGTTCCGTATTCCCGGGCCAGGTAGGTAACAAAGCGGGTACCGTAAAGATAGGCATTGGCCCCAACCTGGAAATCGATCGTCGTACCTTCGGTATCGAGCCCGATCAGGGAATACAGGGGAAGGTTTTCGGCCACAATACTTCGGAAGAACATTTCGTCGTAACCACCCATGGCGCGCCCAAGCCCGCCCGACATCCAGGTCTCCATGAAACAGGCAATGCCTTCGTGGTACCAGCGGGGCGAATACCAGCGCGGGGTGGTCAGGTAACTCCAGAAGGCCGACA
>DAIMEA010000455.1:0-3658 GCA_036725585.1 Prolixibacteraceae bacterium
CAAAGCGTTGAAACCTGATTGCTTAAGAGCGAATTCTCATCGGTGTCGCTGTGCTGAAAATGAGTTATTGTTTTTGCGCTCCGGTCGATTACCGCTGCCCCCTGCGAATAATATCCCAGCCATATTCTGTCCTCCCGGTCGAGGGCAAAAGCGATGATATTGTTTTCCCGGGTTGAGAACAAAGGGTGGCCCGAATGATAGCGTTCAATCCAATTACCGGAAATATCAAAGAGGAAAAGCCCTTTGTCATTCACCGATATCAGTAAATTGCCGGCAGAATCGGCGCCTATTTGGGTAATTTCTCCGCCCTCAATCCATTTTTCTTGAAAGGGAAGAAATTTGTCATTTTCCCGGTCGAAAAAAAAGGCTCCGTGGTTGGTGCCGATCCAAAGCCTTTTTTGCCGGTCCTCGAACAAAAAGCTAACATTGTAGGTGAAAGACGGGCTATTGTCTGTGGCAAAATCAATCCGGTCGAAGCGGTCGAGATCTCGGTTGTAGCGGCAAAGGCCATTGTTCAGACCGATCCAGAGGTTTTTACCGGAGTCTTCGAGCAGGGTGTTGATGTAGTTACCCGATAAACTGCTTGTATCGCCCCGAACATGTTGGTAGGGCTTAAACTGCCGGCCATCGTAACGGTTTAAGCCTTCGGCCGTTCCAATCCACATATATCCGGTATAATCCTGGAGAAAACACAATACATTACCGCTCGATAATCCGTTTTCGGGAACCAGGTTCATAAAACGCAGGTTCTCCAGAGCATAACTATTCCGGTTTCCCCAAAGCAGTGAAAAGAAGAGCAGGAAAAATAGGAATGATTGAGTTAAAGAATGAGAACAGCGAAAAAGAAAGCCGTACCGAATCCGATGGCCAACCGTACCGTTCTTTTCTCTGAACCTCCCATATTCTTCCAAAGTCTTCATTCCTTGACACACGTTTCGCAAACCGGTTTCCCCGGATATCCAAAGAGACAATCGTTGCTACAAGGTATCAACTTTTTTCAAGCAATTCAATGGCCTGTTTGGGTTTTTCATGCAGCAGAAGGTCGGTAAACATTCTTATCCTTTCCTTGTTACTATAGAACAAATTATAAATGAACACAAAATGAAAACATTCGTAATAATCACCCTGATTCTGATAGGACTGTACATCCCATCGTGGGCACAGTATACCCAGGAGCCTCTTCCCTATGCATACGATGCCCTGGAACCCTTTGTCGATGCCCGGACCATGGAAATCCACTATTCAAAACACCATGCCGGTTATGTGGCGAAACTGAATGAAGCCCTAAGCCAATCGGATAACGGAGGTCCGACGGATTTAATCGGCCTGCTTGGGGCCATTTCGTCCTACCCGGCTGCGGTTCGGAACAATGCCGGGGGCCATTACAACCATACCCTCTTCTGGAAAATTCTGACCCCGGAAAAGAACACCCGGCCTTCGGATATGTTGCAAAAAGCGATCGATCGGGATTTTTCCGGAATCGATGCGTTGAAAAAACAATTGTTGAAGGAAGCATCCGCCCGTTTTGGTTCCGGATGGGCATGGCTGGTGGTAACAAGCGATAAGAAGCTGGTCGTTCTTTCGACACCCAACCAGGACAATCCCCTAATGGATGATGTGCCGGTTCGGGGCGTGCCCGTTTTGGGTATCGACGTTTGGGAACATGCCTATTACCTGAAATACCAGAACCGAAGAGCCGAGTACCTCGAAGCGCTTTGGAATGTGATCAATTGGGATGAAGTGAGCCGCTTGTACGAGAGGGAGGTGGAATAAGATCGACCATTGGCAATGAGGAATCGGAAAAGGGTGACTTTGGTTTAGGAGTATAATATTTTCAAATTTTTCTTACTTTTGATGTTTCGTTGTACATAGTAACTTGAAAGAGTGCAGCTAACATCTTACCATGCTAAATACTTAGCCTATGATCTCCTGAAACGTCGATCATCAAACGACATAGGGAAGTTGACTGCTTGTCTTCAGGATGCACAGGTCGACTTAAATCCGCACCAGATTGATGCTGCTTTATTTGCTTTCAAATCTCCATTATCAAAAGGTGCAATCCTGGCCGATGAAGTAGGTTTGGGAAAAACGATTGAAGCGGGAATTATTCTTTCACAACAATGGGCTGAACGCAAAAGATCATTATTGATTATTTGTCCATCCAATCTTCGTAAGCAATGGAGCCAGGAATTGGCCGATAAATTCTTTTTGCCTTCTAAAATTTTAGAAAACAAGTCATTTAATGAAGAAATTAAGAATGGAAATTTTAATCCATTCAGCAACAATGAATGCATTATTATCTGTTCGTTCCAGTTTGCTCTGAGTAAGGAAATGTACGTTAAGCGCACAAACTGGGATTTGGTAATTATCGATGAGGCTCATCGTTTAAGAAACGTTTATAAATCTACCAACCGGATTGGTACTTCAATAAAAAATTCAATACTTGAACGCAAGAAGGTTTTACTTACGGCAACACCCTTACAAAATTCAATTCTTGAATTGTATGGTTTGGTGAGTATTATTGATGATTACATCTTTGGAGATCTTAAAAGTTTTAAAAGCCAATTTTCACGATTAATTGACAGTGAGAATTATGAGGAGTTGCGCAAACGATTGGTCCCAATTTGCCAACGAACCTTACGTCGGCAAGTGTTGGGTTACATAGAATATACCCAACGCCGAGCTTTGGTTGAAGATTTTTATCCCACCGACGATGAGCAAAAACTCTATAATGGAGTATCTGAATATTTGCAACGCCCAGTTCTTTATGCTTTGCCTCGTTCTCAACGTCAATTAATGACGCTCATTCTTCGAAAATTGTTAGCATCATCATCTTTCGCAATACACGGAACACTTTCATCACTGGTCGATCGCCTGCAAGGACTCATTTCCGATGATGCTTTAGAGGAAAGTTTGTCTGCCGATTTAGAAGAAATGGATGAACTAAAAGAAGAATGGTTGGATGATGAGGAGGAAGAACAAATTCAAGAAGTTAAGGAACAACTCACTGAGTCAGAAATTCAGGATATCAAGGAAGAAATTGAATACTTAAAAGAATTCCGCGACTTAGCCTACAACATCAAAAAGAATACAAAAGCTGATAAACTTTTTACAGCACTGCAACGAGGTTTTGAAACATTGGAGGATATTGGAGCCAACAAAAAGGCACTAATTTTTACTGAATCGAGGAGAACGCAGGAATTTATTTTTAATCTTCTGAATTCTGTTGAGAGCTGCTACATCGGTAAAGTCATCTTGTTTAATGGAACGAACAGCGACCCTAAATCACGTCAGATTTATAGAGATTGGCTGTTAAAACACAAAGGAACCGATCGAATTTCCGGTTCTCCAACTGCTGACATTCGTGCTGCACTGGTTGAATATTTCAGGGAAGAAGCAATTATCATGATTGCCACTGAAGCTGCTGCTGAAGGGATTAACCTTCAATTCTGTTCATTGGTGGTCAATTACGATCTTCCCTGGAATCCCCAACGAATTGAGCAGCGGATTGGCCGTTGTCATCGTTATGGTCAAAAACACGATGTGGTAGTAGTTAATTTCCTGAATAAAGCAAATGCGGCAGATCAAAGGGTTTACCAACTTTTGAGCGAGAAATTTAAATTATTTGATGGGGTTTTTGGCGCAAGCGATGAGGTAT
>DAIMEA010000456.1:0-3656 GCA_036725585.1 Prolixibacteraceae bacterium
ACGGAAGAAATGATCGGGATCGCCCGCTCCTTCGGCATCGAAGCCCAAATCGTCGGGAGGGTTGAAGCCCACAACGGGAAAAAACTCACGATCCGGTCACCCTTTGGAGCTTTTGAATACTATTAGCTCCCCAAAAACATTCGGGTAATCAGTCACATCGTTTCCCGTATCGGAAAAGAAACATCCACAAAACATGCAAAATAATCCATAACTTTGCAGTAGCAGGTTAAAAAATGAAAAGAGAACAAGATATTCCGGCAATAGTTGAAGCGCTAAAAAAAGCGTCACCCGAAAAAATCATTTTATTCGGATCGTTTGCTTATGGTACCCCAACGGAAAACAGTGATCTTGACCTTATTATTATCACAAAAGATGAGCATATCCCTTCTTCATTCAGCGAAAAAATGAAGCTCTATCATACGTTCAATCCCCTTATCAGGGAATTCAGAAAATCGACTCCTATCGATCTGATTATTTACACAAAAGGTATGTACCAGGCATTACAGGAAAGAGGAAGTATGTTTGCCCGGGAGATCCAACAAAAAGGGAAGGTATTGTATGAAAGCATCAACTAAAGAATGGTTTTCGGCGGCAAACGACGATTTTGAAACCGTCAAAATATTAATGGAAAACTCCAACCT
Source organism: Prolixibacteraceae bacterium (assembly GCA_036725585.1). Lineage (GTDB taxonomy): Bacteria > Bacteroidota > Bacteroidia > Bacteroidales > Prolixibacteraceae > DAIMEA01. The sequence continues at coordinate 642 of DAIMEA010000456.1, forward strand.
GACAAACATTGTTACTTTTCACCTTCAACAAGCTATTGAAAAAACGCTAAAAGCTTTTTTCGAAGAATATGAATTAGGGTTTATCAAAACACACAACCTTCAAACACTGTTGGCTATGGTCGAAGATCAGTTAAAATTAGAATATGATGAACAGGTAATTGGTGAAATCGACCAACTCTATATCGATTCCCGCTATCCAGGAGATATCGGACTTTTGCCGAATGGCAATCCATCGATGAACGATATCTCGAAATACCATAAACTTGCCTTATCGATCTTCGATCAGGTCAATCGGCATATCAATCGATAAAAAAGCAGACTAATAAACACCCTGTATCAAGTATCAAGTATCAAGTATCAAGTATCCAGTATCCAATATCCAGTATCCAGAATCAAGAATCCAGAATCAAGCATCCCGAATATGGCAAACAACATCATTGATAAATTCGAAAGCATCCGGTACCGTTTTGAAGAGGTCGGCCAACAGATCACCGACCCGAACGTAATGAAGGACATGAAGCGCTATGTAAAGCTGAACCAGGAGTACAAACGGCTCGAAGAACTGGTGCGCGTTTTTTCGGAGTACAAGAACATACGCGACAACATTGCTTCCACCCGGAAACTCCTGTCGGCCGAAACCGATGAGGAAATGCGCGAAATGGCCAAAGAAGAGCTGGAATTACTTGAAGACCAACTCGAACCAAAAGAGCAGGAGATCAAACTATTGCTGATCCCTGCCGATCCCGAGGACAGCAAGAATGCCATCCTGGAAATCCGGGCGGGGACCGGGGGCGACGAAGCGAGCATCTTTGCCGGTGATCTGTTCCGCATGTATTCGAAATTCTGCGAACGCCGGGGATGGCGTCTCGAGGTAACCAACCAGAGCGAAGGCACGGCCGGAGGCTTTAAGGAAATTGTATGCAAGGTGACCGGCGAAGGCGTATACGGGATCCTGAAATACGAATCGGGGGTGCACCGGGTGCAGCGTGTACCGCAAACCGAGACCCAGGGGCGGGTGCATACTTCGGCGGCTTCGGTAGCGGTTTTGCCCGAGGCCGAGGAATTCGACGTTGAGCTCAAAGACAGCGACATCCGCAAGGACACCTATTGCTCTTCGGGGCCCGGGGGGCAGAGCGTAAACACCACCTATTCCGCCATCCGGCTCACCCATATTCCCACCGGCATCGTGGTAACCTGCCAGGACGAAAAATCGCAGTTGAAGAACCTGGCCAAAGCCATGACCGAACTCCGCACCCGGATTTACAACATGGAATACCAGAAATACATCGACGAGATTGCATCGCGGCGCAAAACCATGGTCTCTACCGGCGACCGCTCGGCCAAGATCCGCACCTACAACTGGCCCCAGAGCCGGGTAACCGACCACCGGATCGGGCTAACCCTGTACAACCTCCCGACCATCGTCGACGGCGACATCGACGAGATTATCGAAAAACTCCAGGTGGAAGAAAATGCCGAACGACTGCGGGAGAGCGAGATATAACATTTCTGGGACCAATTCCCGATCATTCTTGTTTTTTGTATCAGCGAAACACCTATTGATAGAAACATGCGACATCTCTGAGGTCTCATCTTATTTTATTAAAACCTTGGTAGCTTCGATCGTATAATATATCCCCAACCTTATTAACCTTTTTTTATTTTCTCTCGAAGGTTAATAAGGTTATTGATAATGGGATGTTAACCTTGCTACTAAGGTTTTATAAAATAAATAAGGTTTTTTATAACAGGTACGAATTGTCAACGTCATATTGCAATTGAAATATATTTTGCATTTTCCCGGGAACCATTTCATCTTTAGCAGTCTTATTGGTATATTAACAAAAAAAATCTATTTGTATTTTCGGATTTAAATGCAAAACAACATACCTTTAATCTTGCAAATCTACAACCGGGGCTTTACCTTGTTAAAACAAGCACATGCAATGGATACAATACAATTGAAAAAATACTTAAGAAGGAATAATGTCCGCTTTATTCTTTTGTTGCTGTTAGTCGGATTTATTCAATGTAAGGATATTTTGGATATGATTACATCTGATGTAATTTGGCCTGAAAAACCTCCTCTGTTAAATATTGGAGATACCCTGATTTACAGAAGTGACTGGAATGTTGATTCATTTTATGTTGAAGAGGCAACATTATATAATCCTGGGGAAATTAATCCAGATTGGTATGGAGTTGAAGAAGATGACGCATGGATGTACATAACCGAAGATGACATGGAAGAAAGATTTTTTTCATCTATGCTTCAGATTGATTGTGCCGATTCTTGTTATAAATTCGTAACGAAGATTACCCCGGTTGAATATTGGGTTAAGTTTGATGGTATTGATCATTCAGGTTATAAACTTTTTGATGATGAAGAGAAATTTAGCCAACAAATTGGCAAATACAAATTAATAGAATTGTATAAAAAAATTATCAAAACAGATACCATTACAGGCATGGAAATTAGTACGGTTTATTACAGTAAGAAGTACGGTGTTGTTGAATATGAACTTACAAACGGTGAAGCATTTTATATTGAAGAAGAGTGTATTACACGAATGAATAATAACCACTAAAATTACAATTATTTTACCGCTAATGATTTGACCACTACCCCTTTCATTTACATTTACATGGGTAGTAAGGAAGAAAGAAAGTATTAGATTGAATCATAGCATACTTTTACTATGGCCTAATCAAATATGAACTGAAAAACGGGGAAACCTTTACCATTGATGAGGAATTGTTAAGGCGGTGAAACCCCCGCAGAATCAGGGAATAACGATGACAAACGCGGGTTTGTACCTTAAATCCGGAGGATTTAAATGTGTATAGAAAAATACGTCCCAAAAAGATGTGCGACCCCGGCCGGGGTCGTATGGCAAATCATAACACCTTATTGCTATACACATTTGACCTCTCTGAGGTCTAACCTTATTTATTATTTAAAACCTACTATATAACTAAATCACGACTCTCTTTATTACAGTAATTATCAGCTAG
>DAIMEA010000457.1:0-3645 GCA_036725585.1 Prolixibacteraceae bacterium
CCGAGAACCAACACCTGTCGATTGTGGATGAAATGAGCCGCAACCAGGTGGAGATGCTCCGCAAAAATTGCGAAGAACATGGCATCACGCATTACGGTCTCGGAAGCGACGGGCACGGCGTAGTCCACATCATCGGGCCGGAACAGGGATTGACCCAGCCAGGCATGACCATCGTTTGCGGCGACAGCCATACTTCGACCCACGGCGCTTTCGGAGCCGTAGCTTTCGGTATCGGGACCAGCGAAGTGGAAATGGTGCTCGCCTCCCAATGCATCATGCAACCCAAACCCAAAAAAATGCGCATCAGCATTAACGGAGAAATGAAAGCAAACGTAACGGCTAAAGACATTGTTCTTTACGTCATTTCAAAAATTTCGACCAGCGGCGGCACCGGCCATTTTATCGAATTCGCCGGTTCGGCCATACGAAACCTGAGTATGGAGGGACGAATGACCGTGTGCAATATGAGCATCGAATGCGGCGCCCGTGGCGGTATGATCGCTCCCGATGAGAAAACCATCGAATACGTAAAGGGTCGAAAATTTGCGCCTAAAGGTGCAGACTGGGACCAGGCGGTTGCCTATTGGAAAACCCTGAAAACCGACAACGAGGCTGTTTTCGACACCGAATATTCCTTCGATGCCGCGGATATTGAACCCATGATTACCTTTGGAACCAACCCGGGCATGGGCATGAAAATATCGGGCAAAATACCCACAAGCGAAGGACTTTCGGGCAACGATAAGGTATCGTTCCAGAAAGCACTGCACTATATGGGTTTTAACGAAGGAGAAGAAATTGCCGGAAAACCCATCGACTATGTTTTTCTTGGAAGCTGCACCAACGGACGGATTGAGGATTTCCGAACCTTTGCCCGGTATGTGAAAGGAAGGAAAAAAGCCGAAAATGTGGTGGTTTGGCTGGTCCCCGGATCGGTTGCCGTTGAAAAGCAAATTCGCGAAGAAGGCCTCGACCGCATCCTCGAAGAGGCCGGGTTTGAACTTCGTCAACCGGGATGCTCGGCTTGCCTGGCCATGAACCCCGACAAGGTTCCTGCCGGTAAATATGCGGTTTCGACAACCAACCGAAATTTTGAAGGCCGCCAGGGACCGGGCGCCCGAACCCTGCTCGCCAGCCCGCTGGTTGCCGCAGCCTGCGCCGTAAGCGGGAAAGTGACCCACCCGGGAGATTGATGATTGATGATTAACGAGTAACAAGATGTACCCATGATAGAAAAATTTCAAAAATTTACCTCGCCGGCGATTCCACTGCCCATCGAAAATGTGGATACCGACCAGATCATCCCTGCCCGTTTTTTAAAGGCAGTGGAACGCAAGGGCTTTGGCGATAACTTGTTCCGCGACTGGCGCTACACAAAAGGCACAACACCCAATCCCGATTTCGTAATGAACAATCCCCGTTATTCGGGATCGATCCTTGTTGGCGGGAAAAACTTTGGCAGCGGGTCGAGCCGGGAACATGCCGCCTGGGCCATTTACGATGCCGGATTTAAGGTTGTGGTTTCGAGTTTCTTTGCCGATATTTTCAAAAACAACGCGCTGAACAACGGCTTGCTCCCGGTTCAGGTTTCACCGGCTTTTCTCGAAGAAATTTTCGCGACCATCGAAAAAGACCCGGCTTCGACCTTTACGGCCGACCTCGAAAAGCAAACGTTTACCAACGATAAAACCGGCAAACACTTTGAATTCGAAATCAACCCGTACAAAAAGATTTGTTTGCTGAATGGCTACGACGACATCGACTATCTGGTGGCCATGAAAGAGCAAATTGCGGATTTTGAAGCCAGGAAATAAATGCCCAATTAATGGCAGCAGGGCATTATGTCTAAAAGAGGAAAGCCCGGGATAAACGGCACATGAACTTTTGCAGAAAATTTTCGTTTGAATTGAAGGTGAATAAACCAATGTATTTCATTCTTAATCGATAATCAAAAGTCAATAATGACAAACAAGCTGATCAAAATTATGGATACCACCCTGCGCGACGGGGAACAAACCACGGGCGTATCGTTCAACGATATGGAAAAACTCAGCATGGCAAAAGCCTTGCTGAGCGAACTGAAGGTCGACCGCATTGAAGTGGCCTCGGCCCGGGTATCCGATGGAGAATTTCAGGGAGCCAGGCGCATTGCTTCCTGGGCAGCACAAAACGACTGCCTCGACCGGGTGGAGATCCTGGGTTTCGTCGACAACGGTTTATCGATTGACTGGATCATCCAAACCGGGGTTACGGTGATGAATCTACTGATGAAAGGATCGTACAAACACGTTACCGAACAGTTGCGCCGTACGCCCGAAGAACATCTCGACGATGTACGCAGGAACATTCGCATGGCTCGCGACAAGGGGCTCACCGTAAATGTGTATCTCGAAGACTGGTCGAACGGAATGCGCCACTCCCGGGATTATGTCCATTATATGCTCAACGGTTTGAAAGATGAACCGGTGCATCGTTTCATGCTGCCCGACACCCTGGGCATTCTGAATCCCGATGAAACGTATGTGTTTTGCAAAGAGATCGTCGACACCTATCCCAAACAGGCTTTCGATTTTCATGCCCACAACGACTACGACCTGGCCATAGCCAATGTTTTCCAAGCCATTAAAGCCGGAGTTGATTGCGTCCACACCACCATCAACGGGCTGGGCGAACGGGCAGGTAATGCGCCCCTTTCGAGTGTGATTGCAACCATAAAGGACCACCTGAAAATGCAAACCCATGTTGATGAAACAAAGCTCAACAGGATCAGCAAACTGGTTGAGTCGTTCTCGGGCATACGCATCCCGACCAACAAACCATTGATCGGGGAATTTGTCTTTACCCAATGCAGTGGGGTTCACGCCGACGGTGACAATAAAAACAACCTCTACTTTAACGATCTGCTTCCCGAACGTTTTGGACGGGAACGAAAATACGCCCTGGGAAAAACCTCGGGCAAAGCGAATATAAAAAAGAACCTCGAGGATATGGGGATCAAACTCGATCCCGAATCGCTTAAAAAAGTGACCGAACAAGTAATTGAATTATCGGATAAAAAGAATACAGTCAGCTCCGAGGATTTACCCTACATTGTTTCCGACGTTCTGCGCAATCAGTCGATAAAAAAAACCATCGACATCCAAAACTACAGCATATCGCTTGCCTACGGGCTCAAACCGGTCGCCTCCGTTGCCATCCGGATAAATGAAAAAATTTACGAGGACACCGCCCCCGGCGACGGGCAGTACGATGCCTTCATGAATGCCGTGAAAAAGATCTACAAACGGCTCCGAAAATCCCTTCCCATGTTGGTCGACTATGCCGTTACCATCCCCCCTGGTGGAAAAACCGATGCCTTTGTCGAAACCGTAATCACCTGGCAGGGCGAAAATGAATTCCGAACCCGGGGACTCGATTCGGACCAAACTTCGGCTGCTATTAAAGCGACCATGAAGATGCTGAACATTATGGAACAGAGAATCCAATAAAAAAGACCGGCATTGCTGACACTTTGCATTCTTGTTCTTAATAAGTCTAGCCATTCACTAAGGCACTAAAGCACTAAGGCACTAAAGCACTAAGGCACTAAAGCACTAAAGCACTAAAGCACTAAAGCACTAAAGCACTAAAGCACTAAAGCACTAA
>DAIMEA010000458.1:0-3643 GCA_036725585.1 Prolixibacteraceae bacterium
ACTTAAAATTAGGTTTCGCCTCCAAATATAGAAAAATATAAACTTTTCACATAGAAAGCGATAAGCAAAATTTTCCCCAAATCATTGCGGACACATTTACGTGAAACCGTCATGAGTAGCGTAGTGAAGCAATCCGCCCGCTCTTTTTCAATTTTCCAGGACAACAATGTCCCCACATAACGAAGTACTACCTTGAATAAATTTCTTTGGAAGCAGCCAACAATGTGTTTTTCAACAACGAAACACGGGTCATGGGGCCTACGCCGCCGGGGACCGGGGTGATCCAGGCACATTTTTCGGCCACTTCATCAAACGCGACATCCCCTTTGAGGCGAAAACCCGATTTTGTTTCCGGTGCAGGCACACGCGTTGTTCCCACATCAATCACCGTTGCACCATTTTTAACCATATCGCCGGTAACAAAACCGGGGACACCTATGGCAGCAATGAGAATATCGGCGCGATAACATACATCCTTCAGATTCGGGGTACGGCTGTGGGCAACGGTAACCGTGGCGTTAAATGCTTTTTGGGAAAGCAGGATACTCAGGGGACGTCCCACGATATTGCTTCGCCCGATGACAACGCAATTTTTTCCGGATGTTTCTATCCCATACCGCCGGATGAGTTCGACGATTCCGAACGGAGTAGCCGATTGAAATGCAGGAAGGCCGATTACCATACGACCGACATTCACCGGGTGAAAACCGTCGACATCCTTACGGGGATCGATGGCTTCGATTACTTTTTGTTCTGAGATATGACGGGGAAGCGGTAACTGAACAATGAATCCATCGATATCGTCGTTGTTATTCAGTTCATAAACTTTAGACAGGAGCTCTTCTTCGGAAACCGTGTTTTCGTAACGAACAAGGCTTGAAATAAAACCAACCTCTTCACAATCTTTTATTTTATGAGCCACATAGGTTTCGCTGCCTCCATCATGACCGACGAGAATGGCGGCCAGATGGGGTGTTTTACCCCCGTTGGCCTTAATCGTCTGAACCTGTGCGGCGATTTCCTGCTTGATTTCTGCGGCAATCTTCTTTCCATCAATGAGTATCATGCTCCGATTTTTAAAGGGTTAATTCCGGAAGCCTCTTCCCGGATTTCCAATGCGTTTTCCGGTTGCGACCATCTTCATCATCTTCCGGGTTTCGGTAAATTGTTTCAATAGGCGGTTTACCTCCGGTACACTCGTTCCCGAACCTTCGGCAATTCGTTTTCTGCGGGTTCCGTTCAAAAGAGAGGGATCATTTCGTTCGGCCGGGGTCATGGAATGAATGATGGCTTCAACATGTTTAAATGCGTCGTCGTCGATATCAACATCCTTCAGGGCTTTCCCCATTCCGGGAATCATCCCGGCTAAATCTTTCAGGTTTCCCATTTTTTTTACCTGATTGATTTGGCTCAGAAAATCGTTAAAGTTAAATTGGTCGCGGGCAAGCTTCTTTTGAAGTTTTTTGGCTTCTTCCTCATCGAACTGTTCCTGGGCGCGTTCAACTAGAGAAACAATATCGCCCATGCCCAGAATCCGATCGGCCATACGATTGGGGTGAAATACATCGAGGGCTTCAAGTTTTTCACCTGTCCCGACAAACTTAATGGGTTTGTTCACTACCGAACGGATCGACAATGCTGCCCCACCCCGTGTATCGCCGTCGAGTTTGGTTAATACCACGCCATCGAAATCTAGACGATCGTTAAATTCTTTGGCCGTATTAACAGCATCCTGACCGGTCATCGAATCAACCACAAACAGTATTTCCTGAGGGTCGAGGGCTTTCTTAACTGCGGCAATTTCGTTCATCATTTCCTCATCGATGGCCAGCCGACCGGCGGTGTCGACAATAAGGAGGTCGTGCCCCCGCTGTTTCGCAAAACGAACCGCTTCTTTGGCAATCGCCACGGGATTCTGATTGCCTTCTTCGGTATATACCGGAACGTTGATCTGGCTTCCCAATACTTTCAATTGCTCGATAGCAGCCGGTCGATATACGTCGCCGGCAACCAGGAGCGGATTTCTTCCCCGTTTTTCTTTCAGCAGTTTTGCCAGCTTGCCCGAAAAAGTGGTTTTTCCCGAACCCTGCAGTCCGGCAATTAGGACAATCGCCGGATTCCCTTTTATAGAAATATCGGTCGCCGATCCTCCCATTAAGTCAACCAGCTCGTCGTGAACCAGTTTGACCATCATCTGGCCGGGTTTAACCGAAGCCAGTACATTTTGCCCCATTGCTTTGGTCTTTACATTGTCGGTAAAGGTTTTGGCAATTTTAAAATGTACGTCGGCATCAAGTAAAGCCCTGCGGACTTCTTTCAGCGTTTCGGCTACATTGATCTCGGTGATTTTTCCCTGCCCTTTGAGCAGTTTAAACGATCGTTCTAATTTTTCGCTGAGATTTTCAAACATGCTTCTCAATTTTGTGCTGCAAAAGTAAAAAAAAAGCAAAAGAATCCATGAAAACAGAAGGAATAGAGATAAAATTGGTATGCAAATACAATCATCAAATAATCTATAAAACAGATACTTACAATTAATCGTAAAAAAAATGAAGTTTTTTTTGATTTTTTTTGGAAAACAGCGGTAACCTTTTTGCAAAAACAGGAATAAAGTAATAAAAGAGCTTGAAAAGTTCTGTTGAACTCAAGATAAGCTTACTTGAAATAAATTCTTACTTTACCCTTTTCACGTATCGCAATTGTTTATCATGAAAGGAGGCATTACCCAAGCCTCCTTTTTCGTTTTTTATTCGGAGCGAGGGAGTCGGTCTTCGGTCTTCCAGCCTCACATCCGCTCCGGGCATTCGATCCCCAGCAAAGCAAATCCCTGTTGAATGATTTTTCCTGAGGTCTCTGTCAGTATGAGCCGAAAATTACGAAGATCGGGATCGGGTTCATTTAAAATGGATAAATCGTGATAAAACTGGTTGAATTCCCGTGCAAGATCGTAACAATAGGCAGCAATTAGGGCCGGATTATACCCTTCGCCGGCCTCTCGAACGATATCGGGAAAAAGATCGATTCGCTTGATCAGAATAAGCTCTTTTTCCTGAACCTCCAAATTGTCGCTGCAACTTGCTATTTCGATTTTTGAGTCCTTCGCTTTACGCAAAACACTCCGGATTCGGGCATAGGTATATTGGATAAAAGGCCCGGTATTTCCGTTAAAGTCGATCGATTCTTCGGGATTAAACATCATGGTTTTTTTGGGATCGACTTTCAAAATGAAATATTTCAGGGCGCCCAGGGCAATCATCCGGTAAATATCTTCCTTTTCAGCCGGTTCATAGTCGTCGAGTTTTCCCAGCTCTTCTGAAGTTTTTCGGGCAACGTTCAGCATTTCGTCCATCAGGTCATCGGCATCGACAACGGTACCTTCCCGGGATTTCATTTTTCCCTGGGGCAATTCAACCATTCCATACGAAAAGTGGTGCAGGTCCTTTCCCCAACAATAGCCCAGCTTATCGAGCACCAACGAGAGAACCTGAAAATGATAGTTTTGCTCATTTCCAACCACATAAACCATGCGTTCGATCGGATAATCCTCGTATCGCAATTTTGCGGTTCCAATATCCTGCGTGATGTAAACCGAAGTTCCATCGGAGCGCAACAAAATTTTTTGGTCCAATCCTTCGTTTTCCAG
>DAIMEA010000459.1:0-3637 GCA_036725585.1 Prolixibacteraceae bacterium
CGCTTCCTGGTAGCCAGGGGCAGCGGTATCGGTCCTATTTTTATTACCCGGGGAATGATTGTCGAAGAGGCGGAAAAACATTCCGATATCCCGGAATATTCCGGATGAAATCTTTTCAAAACCAATAGATAAAAGAGTATGGGCTATTACATCGATCTGGCTTCCCTTTCGCTGGAAGACTACAAGAAAAAACTCGCAGCAGCTTATCTCCCACCCAGCCGGATGATCCTGAAGGAATGGCTCGACGAACGCTTTGAACAATTTCAACGGCGGGGCATAAAAAATGTCCGGGAACTACTCCTCTCACTGCGGAAAAAAGAGATCCTCGCCGAATGGTCGAAAGCAGAATGCCTCTCGGTCGATTATCTCACGATTCTTTTACGAGAGCTGAACAGTTTATTGCCCAAAGCGACGAAAATTGCCGAGTTTCCCGGAATAGCCCCATCGGCCGTTTCGGCATTAGAAGCATTGGGAATCAACGATACCCTCAGACTATTCGACCGGGTAAAGACTCCCGGGGAACGAAAAATACTGGCGTTCGAAAGCGGAATCAGCGAGGCGGAAATCCTGGAGCTGGCCCGATTAACCGACCTTTCGCGGATTAAATGGGTCGGAGCCACTTTTGCCCGGATGCTGTACGACATAGGTACCGACAGCGTTGAAAAAACAGCCCGGGCTGATTTTGGAGAACTGCACGAAAAGATTAACCGCCTGAACCGGGAACGGAATAGTTACAAAGGGCATATCGGGCTGAACGATATGAAAATCCTGGTCGATGCTGCCAGGGATGTTCCCGTTGAAATGGAATTTGAATAAGCATTATCGTTTCCAAAAGTGTCCAATCCCCTGGGCTGCTTCTTCCGGATTCTGATCGCCGGCACGAATGACACAGTGTTCACCGATGTTCCATTTCCGAAGCACGGTTTCCATCCATTTTTCACGAACCACCCAAAGTTGGGAAATACCTCCCTTGTCATTCATTTTTTCCATTGCAGCGGCCCAGCCTTCCCCCCGTATTTCCAGAGGGCCGACTTCGTCGATAACAATCAAATCTACTGTTGCTTCCGCCGCTTTTTTCAGAACGTTTTCACCGAACAACAAACCCTTTTCCGAAAAAAAATAACGCCCCGAGCGCAGGGTCCCCGAAGCGGCATGTTCGTCGCACAGGAATTCGCGTTCGCCCGTTGAAAGATCTTCCGCAAAATAGGTTTTTCTTCCATCCCGGTCGGGTTCCCCCGGCGATAAAAGCCCCCCGATCCTCCAGCCCGAATCCTTCAAATGTGCAACGAGTTCCTTCACCCAGGTGCTCTTCCCTGAGTTCACCCCACCGGTAACAAGAACCAAACCCGGACGCGCCTGTCCAAAACGCAAATATTCGTTGAGCAAAGCCTGGGAACTGCCCAGAAGCGTTTTCATCAGCCTGGAAATGCCCGAAAACCGGTAGCCCTTACCGGTATAAACTTCGATGAGTCCGGGCAGGGCCGAAAAGGCCATATCAAGCGACAGGTACAAATTTCGTAATCCACGACGAAACAGGATATTCCGAACCACCGGATTTTTCAATTCCCGACCCATCGCCGAAAAGGCGGTTAACAGGATCTGTGCCCGCAAAATCATCTTCCAGCCAATACCCCAGCCTTCCGAAACGAAAAAATCCCTGGGAGAAAAATCCGGGAAAAATAGGGCCGAAAAAACGAGCAGCACGATTATTTGCAGCCAAAAGGACCCCCTTTTGAGAAAGCGCAGAGACAATTTGTAGCGAAAAATTCCGAAAAACATGAATCCGAAAACATAGAGTGTAGACACCGGCAGAGAAGCCTTTTGGATCAGGACCATTCCGCTAATCAGCAACAAAAGCAGGACCGGGAGTATCAGAAAAGAAGGCATTTTCTTTGTTGAATGGCCGGACAAAGGATTTGGTGACGGTTGCAAGCGGGGAAGTACCAACAAATTATCTTGCTTGTTTTTCAGATAGTTCTGACCTGACACAAAACCCAGCCATGCTGCAACACCCCCCGATAGAAGGTACACACCCGAAAGAATAAGCAGCAAATATTCAGGTTGCAGCTTATCCATCCCCAACTGCCGGCTTGCAAAAAGCACAATCCCATCAAGCAGTTTCACGAAATCCCAACCGTACAACACCAGGAGTGTGAGGGCCTTTTGTACCAGGGCGCTAAAAACCGCCAGGGCGCCCCCAAGTATCGAAGCAGCCCGGTTTCGCCCCAGAAACCGGAAAGCCAGCTCCAGGATAAGCGCCTCGGAAAAAATCCCGACCATGGGCCCGAGGATAATGGCTCCGGGCGAAAGGGATTTCATCAGGGCGCAAATGAGACCTGCTCTCCAGATCAAACCGTTCGTTTGCCATACCCGGGAAAAGGCAACGACCAGGAAAACCGCAAAAAAGGACAATATACTCCCGGCAAAGGGGATTTTCATGTTGTGCAAAAAACTTCCAAATACAATCTCCATCACAGCCCACAAACTGCCCATTACCGCAGCTTTCATCCATTTTTCGGGCAAAGGATGGTTGGCCATTTCTTGTCGCAGGGGATCATTCATAAAGCGGCATCCGAAAGGGTGTTGATATTGGCAAACAAGCGGCTCGAATAAAAAGCTTCTCCCTCAACCCTGGGGAACCGCGTACGAAGCAAAGGAAAGGCATCCTGCAGTTTGTACCTGCCGCACTGAAGTTGCTTTTCGAGAACACCCAGCACACTTTGATGCAGATAACAAACAAGGGGTTCAACCCTGCCGTAATGAACCGGAACAACGGCCTGGTATCCCTCGCTGTTTTGCAGTAAAAAACGGAATAAATCGGGATGAAGCCCGGGCAGATCGCATGCCGCCACCAGGTTATCGGCATATCGTGAAGCTTCGAGGCAGGAAAAAATCCCCCCCAGAGGACCGCAGTTTTCGTAACGGTCAGGGATGTTCCGAAGCCCTTCAATCCCCAAACGATCCGGGGACCCTGTACCCACAACACACTCGCAGCATACCGGGACCAACGCCTCCTTCACCCATTCAATCAATGGTTTTTCCCGATAGATAAAGCGGGTTTTATCGGTCCCGAACCGGTTGCTTTTCCCTCCTGCCAGGATGATTCCCGTTACCCGATTGTTTTGCATGTTGTTCTTTTGCCACGAATATAACACGAAAAGAATAGGTTCTGCACGTTTGGTGCACGCATTTCCCGCTTTTGTCTTTCCCCCGCAAACAGCAAACCGTGTTTCGCAAACAGCACACCCCATTATGAGTGTTGCATCGGAAATATCCGGAAACCGGATCAAGGAAAAAGCGAAATGCTCCGTATTACCAACCGGACCGCTCGTAGCTGTATTTTATGTTTCTCTTTTTGTATCTTCACCGTAATTATTCGAACAAAGGAGTAAAACCCTCTCGACCATGATGTATTCCGAGCTCTTGCTTCTTCTATCGGTCGACCCCCTAACAGGTCGCCCCTTCCCCATTCCCGGACAAGTTATGCATCTTTCCCTGGCCGGCGCCCTGTTGTTTGATGCCTCGTTTCGGGGGCTGATCAACGACGACTGGGCTGAACTGAACGTACTGGATGGTTCCGAAACCGGTTACCCGGCCCTGGATGAAGCCATTCGCTGCCTGCTCATCCCCGAAAAGG
>DAIMEA010000460.1:0-3614 GCA_036725585.1 Prolixibacteraceae bacterium
TCTTGAAATTTTGAATTGTTGAAGGCTGCGAGTTTTTCAGCAGACCCTAATTAGATAATTGGTAATACAGCGGTTTTCAAAACTAGCACCCAGAATTGAGTACATTTAAGATAAGGTGCATAAGGACTATTCAACTCGAAACACAAATCCTGTATATTTTAATACTCAAAAAAAGATAAAACAAAAAAAGGGGCACCGGTTTTTTACTGATGCCCCTTGTCTTTAATCATTATTCATATCTATTCGTACATCAATTTCTCAATGTCCAATTTTTGTTTCTGTCCTTTACGGGCATTGAATATCCGGTAAACAACCGGCACAACAACCAGCGTAAGCAGTGTTGACGAGGCCATGCCGCCAATTATTACCCAGGCCATGCCGTTTTTCAACTCGGCTGCAGAACCGGTTGCCAGGGCAACCGGCAACATGCCCACAATTGTTGATAAAGCCGTCATCAATATCGGGCGGGTGCGAATTCTTACTGCGCTGATCAAAGCTTCATTTATTGGTTTCCCCTCTTTCATGGCATCGTTGGCAAAATCGACCAGCAGGATGGCATTCTTGGCCACCAGGCCAATCAGCATAACCAAGCCCAACATGGCATAAATACTCATGGATGTATTCGATAATCCCAATGCCAGGATTGCCCCCAATATTGATAGAGGAATGGAAAACATGACCACCAGCGGGTCGATCCAGTTGTTGTAGAGCAAAACCAAAGAAAGGTATATCAGGATAATGGAAAGCAATAATGCCGTGGTTAACACGCTCATCGAATCTTTCATCGACCTTACGTCGCCGGTAGCCTCTAACTTAATGCCTTTGGGCATACCCATTTTCTCAATTCCTTTCAGAAACAGGTCCGATACGGTACCCGATGTGGTACCCAATACTTGCGTACGGATGGTTACCGAACTGTTTCGGTTGTACCGTTCGAGCTTATTGGGACCGGTGGTAAACCGGATGTCGGCAAACTGGTCGAGCCGAACCGATTCTCCCCGGTTGTTCACAAAGGATATCCCTTCCACATCTTCGGTATGTTGACGGAAAGCCCTGTCGGCGCGGATGTTGATATCGTACTCAAAAGTATTCTCGGTAAATTTCAAGGTATTGTTCCCCTGAAAAACAGTTTGCATGGTCAGTCCCACATTGTCCATTGTGAGCCCCAGTGTCGACATCTTATCGCGATCGACAATAACCGATATCTCGGGAGTTCCGCTTTCAACCGACAGCTCCTGTTGTAAGGTTCCGGGAATAGAGCGCATAATGGAGAGAGCCCTGTCGGCGAATGCCATAAGCGTATCGGGGTTTGTTCCACTGATCACGTATTCCACTGCTGCTTTAGAGGCCTCACCGGTAAGCGCCACATTAAAGATCTTCACCTTTGCATCGATCAGATAATCGGAAAGCGGTTGTTTTATTTCCGTGGTGAAGCGGCGCGTTTCTGCCTTTCGTTCTTTGGCCGGTACCAGTTTTACGTTCAACTCGGCAATGTAAGGAATGCCCCTCGAACTTTGGGTATTATCGCTGGAGCCTCCCACATTGGTAATAACCTTTTCCACTTCGGGCAGCGCCATCAGCCAGTTCTCGGCCTTACGCACCGTGGCATTTGAAGCTTCCATCGAAATATCTTTGGGCATTTCCATCATCACAATAAACTCGCCCCGGTCGACAGAGGGCAGGAATTCAAAGCCAATGTATCCCAGGGGAAAAAGTGAGAAAATACTTACCGTTAGAGCAATCACTACGATGCCAACCCACCGTTTATGGTTCAACGACCATTTCAACAGGCCCGATACCCAGTTGCTAAAGCCGTCTACCAGCTTTTCGAATCCACTCAATAGTAATCCAAAAAGATTATTCCCCGAAATACGCTGTACTTTTCCAAACCGGGATGTCAGCAAAGGGGTTAATGTTAATGCAGCCAGTGTGCTGAAAATTATGGAGATGACAATCACCAGCGAAAACTGGCGAAGGATATCGGAAACCAGCGTGTTGGTGAGCGCTACGGGCAGGAATACAACAATCAGTACTACCGAAGTAGACACAACTGTAAAGCTGATCTCTTTCATGGCATCGTATGTGGCCCTTACGCGGTTTTTCCCCATTTCGATATGCCGGTAAACGTTCTCGATAACCACAATGGCATCGTCGACCAGTACCCCGACCACCAGCGACAATCCCAACAGCGACATCAGGTTAAGCGAAAAATCAAGCAACTGCATCCCGATAAAAGTTGAAATAAGCGAAACCGGGACAACGGTCATCACAATAAGCGCGTTACGGAAACTGTGCAGGAAGAAAAGCATCACCAGGGTTACCAATACGACAATCATGAGAAGATCGGAAAGGACGGAATTGATCGATTGGCGGGTAAAAAAGGTAGAATCCTGAACAATCTCCATTTTAAGCCCGTCGTCGGCATACTCTTCTTCCAAAAAGGAAATGGCAGCCATAACGGCATCGCTCACCTCTATGGCGTTGGCATCGCCTTGTTTCAGTAAGTTGATGAGCACAGCATCTTCACCGTTAACACGTGCCAGCTTCGCCGGATCTTTTACGGCATCGGTTACTTCGGCAACATCGCCCAACCGTATTTGTGTTCCGGTTGGTAAGGTAGTAATTATAAGGTTTTGAATCTGACCGACGGTTTCAAGTTTCCCAGACAAACGCACTGTTGTATTGGTTTCTAAGCTCTTGAGGCTCCCGGTTGGAAAATCGAGATTCGATGCCCGGATAAGGCCTTGTACCTGGATAGGGGTAATGCCATAAACCCGCATTTTGTCCATGTCGAGGTTTACCTGTATTTCGCGCGCCTGGCCACCGGTTTGCGTTACTTTCCCCACCCCTTTAATACTCGTTAGTTCGGGCAGGATACGCTTGTCGACCAAATCATAAAATTCCGTGCTTTCAAGGTCCGACAATGCCGATATCGTCAAAATGGGTTTGTCATCGACCGTAATTTTATTGATGGTTGGCGAAAGGATATCGCGCGGCAGTTCCATCATTTTTGCCGATAAAAGGTTTTGCGCTTTCGTGATCGATTCATCAATATCGGTGCCATATTTAAAACTGATGATGACCATCGACATTCCCTCGAATGAAAACGACTGTACCTGGTCAATCCCCTCAAGCCCCGAGAGGGCATCTTCCAGTTTCCGGGTCAGTGAGTTCTCAACTTCTTGTGGCGATGCGCCCGGATAGACCACCTGTACACTGATGACCGGAGGGGTGAATTTGGGCATCAGCTCGGCGCTCAGGCTTCTGTATCCCAGATATCCCAACAGGGAAAGAACCGAAAAGAGCACGATCACAATGACCGGTCGTTTTATTGCAGCTTCATATATCTTCATAACCCAACCTATTTTTTGTTGACAACCTGAACACCATCGGCAACATTAATCAAGCCTGCAATAACAATGCTGTCGCCGGCCTGCAGGCCCTGAATAACCTCGACCTTTTTACCTACCATTGCTCCAATCAAAATATCGGTACGATGGGCTGTTCCATCCTTTACCACATAAACGCTGGCCGATTTTACACTACCACTAACCGCGTTCCGTGGGATAAGCAATCCACTCTTTTTTTCTTCGGGTGCAAAATGGGCGGTCATG
>DAIMEA010000461.1:0-3610 GCA_036725585.1 Prolixibacteraceae bacterium
ATATCGGCTTTCTGATTTGCCGATTTGGGAACAATACGCTGCGAAATAACCTGTTGTACTGCTTCCCTTCTTATTGTAATATTTTGATATCGTTCGTCTGTTCTTCCTGCCTGTGCTGCAATATTCCTTAAGCGAGGGCTGGAATAAATATCTTCCTGCATTGAATAAACGACCAAAATGTCCTGACTTTGACACTCCTGAGCAACTACCCGTAAAAATTGGAAATCTTTACTCATTTCGTTTTCAGGCTTTGTACTCAGGAAGTCGGAAACTTCGTCAATAATTACCAATAAACCGGCAGTTGGCTCTTTTGCTTTAATGGCGTTTACAATATTGTCGATGTGTTCCTTGAAATTAAGAATTTCAGTGGTGTATTTGGGAACATCGATGTCATACTTCTTTTTTACCTGTTTTTCGATTTCCCGGAAAAAGAAAACAGCTAATTCAACACTTACCGGTTGCAGTTCAAACTGCACGGTAAGAAAATTCCGGTTTACGTCTTCACTTGCTTTTTGAATTGCTTTGTTCGATATAAGTTCCCTTAAATCGGGACGAGTAATACTACTAACCAGAAAGGCGATTAAGTGCGATTTACCACTACCATAATTGCCGAGAATTTTTACAGCTTTATGATTGGGCCTTTTTAAGTTGTCGTAAAAGTCAATTATTTGTTGTTCTAAACCTTCAGAGATGATGTAACTTGATATTAATTCCCTTTGTAAATCTTCATCTCGTAAATCAGTGTCGATATCAACTACATCTTTTATTTCCGAAAAATTAAAAAGACGGCCTACAGCATTTTCTGAAAGTTTTAAAATTTTGTAATCATAACCGCCACCATCATCGTCGATAGCCCACTTGTTATAATCATCTTTGATATCTTCAATTTTAGTAATTAAAATATCATTGATATCCTTGTCATAATATTCATCTGAACCCGATTGGCCATAGTACAAACGGTTGCTTATCAATGCTTCATCTTCAAGAAAAATAACACAATTCTTATTTCTTGAATTATACTTAAATGCACCTATTGGTGAAATTTTTGTAAATGCTTTATGGTATAAAATACTTGCGTTTATTAGAATGATTTTGTTGGGCAGTGAGTTAAACCACTCTTTTATTTTTAAGCCAACATCGTGCGAAGGCTCATCTAATTTTTCCAACTCTTGGTGTAAGACAGCAAGTTGTGTTTGAACATCAATAATTTCCCATTTTAGTGTGTGAGTTAAGTAGTTTACTATGTTTTGCTTCTTGCCTTCGTTTTTTCCAACTATTGCCCATAGCTTAAAGCGCAAACCATTGGCAAGGGCTAAGAAGCTATCAATGTGTTTCTTATTAGTAATATTGTTGTTCATGTTCGGAAAATTAATTGTTTACCTAACTGAAAATCAAATTTAGCAAATTATCTGAACCATATGTTAATTAGTCTTGGAAACCATCAGTCAGGTACGTTTAAAATATTGATAGGTAAGTTTTTTATGAAAAACAAGTAAAAAATTCAGTAAACATTGACAACTGTCAATTTTTAAAAAATTACTCCACCAATTCCACGCCATCAGGCAAGCTGATTTCTGAGGTAATTTCCCCGTTCTTTTCCTTTCGGTGTTTAACCTTAATTGGGCCCATTGGTGTAGGGAAACTTCCCTCTACCCATTCAAGGTTGCCTAAATGCGGTTCGATTTTCACTTTTTTGCATCCCGGCTCAAGCACCTGGATGCCCAACACGTGTTCGCTCAGCCAGGCTGTAGGGCCCGATGCCCATCCATGGCAAAGGCTCCGGCGAAGCCCGATGTAACATTCTTTTCCGGTATCCTTATGGTAATCTAGTTTACCAACAGGAACAAAATCATCGATAGGCGCTGCGTTTTCAGCTTCATCCAGGTCAAAATCTTCCCAGAATGTTGTTGCTCCCAAATCGAGCATTCCGCCCCAGAACCGGCTGATGTTATCCATGGCCCCTTCATAATTGCCGGCTAAAGCCTGTGCCTGTAACATATAATATCCATAAAAAGTCGAGAATTTTTTGGGACCATCTACATTGATTACTTCCCGGTCGGCGAGTCCGGCATCTATCAACCCCGACAGGCTAAGCAATGCTGCTGCCTGTTTGGCCTGGATGTCATCAGGAACCTGGGTACGCATTTTAGCTGCAAGGGCTTTGTATCCCTGTGCTTGAGTGTTTTCACCCAAAGAGAAGCAAAGAACAGCCCCTTTTTCAAAAGTCATCGCCATCAAGGCCTGCAAACCGGCATGGATTGCTGAATTGTTCCCGGCGGTTGGCCAATCGAGGAAAAGTCTTCCAGTCTTGTACAATTCCTCCCTGCCTTCTGAATCAACATACTGTGCCAGCGTTTCGAGCAGGGATAACAGGTATTCTTTTTGTTTTTGTAAATAGTCCAACCTCCCATGGTATAAATACCAGTCGTGTTGCATGATGATCCACCACATCGAGTAGGATGAAATACCGTTCATGAACCTTGGTAACGGTGTGGTTTCTCTCAAAAAATCAAGTGTTTTTGGAACCACTTCATGATAACCAAAAACGGCGTTGATGGTCATTACTTCAGGGTGCATATCGCCGGCCCAGACCATGCGGTCGCGCTTGATACCGTCCCATAAATAGTCTTGCATGCAGAGGTGTACCGTGTAAGCCCCGGTTTGCCAAATTTGATTTAAGCGATCGTCGTTACAGCGGAACGAGCCGACGTAAGGAATATCGCGCAGTACAGCCACTGCCCTTACTTCTTTTATAGCCAACCATTCATCTGGGCCAACCAGGTCGATACGCAGAAAACGGAAGCCGGTATTGCCTACTGTAATGGTTCCATACCCCGGAAGGCTAAGTTCAAAATCGCGCATGGCATGATGGTTGGTTGTAAGGCCTCCGCCATATCCCGATGTGCCTGTATGCAGGTCGCCACATGCTTCGCTCACCGATTCGCCAAAACGCAGGCGGACCTTTGGATAAGCGTTGTTACCTTTTGAAGTGGTTATCTGAATTCCTCCGTGAATTTCTATGCCAAAGTCCAGCAAGATACCTGAACGTTCTTCTCCCCTGTTTTCGATCCTGCAAAGATCCTGCCGGGCGAAATAAGCCTGACTGTCCCCTTTTTTCAGAAGCACTTCCGTATTCTGAACCAGCGAATCGGAAGAGATCCAAACCACCCGTTGAGGAGTGAGGTACATGCGTTGCATTGGGTCCATTTCAGCTTTTTCAATTAATCGCGCAGAAAATGAAGGTGGGCAGGGAACGCCGGTTTGATCCGATGAACAAAGGTTATTACCCTGAATTATGTTTTCTTGCACATTGTTTTTATCAATTCTCGTGTCAGGTAAATGGCCGGAACTGATTTGCTGTGCCGAAACAGAAATTACGCAATAATTGAATACAGCAATAAGAACAAAAGCCCGTATGCGATTTTTTGCTTTGCCCTTTTCAATTCGTTGTATGTTATATTTTATTGTCATATTGGAAAAAGTTTAAGGGTACAATTTACTAATTTGGGCGTTGTTTTTTAGTATTTGATTTTATTACTGTCCGGTAAAAACAATAGATTGCTTCTCCGCCAGCTGGCGGATCGCAATGACGGGTATTTGAGAGATTCTT
>DAIMEA010000462.1:0-3609 GCA_036725585.1 Prolixibacteraceae bacterium
GGTATCGAGCCGAATCAATCCCTGGGCCGTACCCACCCATAAAAGAGAATCGCCCTGTGCGAGCAGGCAGCGAACTTCGCGTTCCCCGCCCAGGTCGATCAGCCAGCTTTGCCAGGTGTGGGTGTCAAAATGGATCAGCCCGGCATAACATCCCATCCAGATACCGTTGCTGCTGTCGTTCACCAGTGCAGTGATCTGGTTGTCGGGTAGGGCAATCGATCCGCTTCCATCCTGGCGGATCCGTTTCATGGAATAACCATCGTAGCGCAGGATCCCGTTGTTGGTGCCAAACCACATAAATCCGTCGGAATCCTGGTTGAGTACAAAAATCTCGTTGGCCGGCAAACCATCTTTCACTTTTATGTTGTTGAAAAGAAGGTTGTTGTTGGTTTGACCCCAGGTTTGGAAACCCGTAAGGAACCCGAGTGTCAGAAACAGAAAACGATATGAAAGCGGAGCGGGCATGGATGAAAATTTCTCTTCGAAGATAAAATTTTTCTTTGGGATTTTTCGAAAGCAGGAAAAACGGAAAAGGAAAATACAAAATGTTTGAAAACGATTTTGGAAAAGTTCATTTTTACAGATCTTTAACGCTTTTCCATGCGTGCAAGACCATCTTTGTTTTGAAAATGCCTGCTGTTTATGCTCTTCTTTTATGAAGTATCTTGTATATCTTTGCGAGAGGAAGCCCATTTTTTGTGGGCACAATGCGGTACTACCGGATATACCCAATATTCCCATTTTTGAGACAAAACAGACCTGTTGTGTATTCATATCCGGATTACTGTTATATATTCGTTATGATAAATGATTCCTAATGGCGCAATTTTTCTGGAAAAGTACATTCACCTGCTTTATTTTAAGCATTCTTCCATTTAGGGCTTTTGTGCAGAATATACCGTTTGAGTCGGGAAATTTGCCTCTGTTTCTCATCGATACAAAAGGTCAGTCGATTCAGGATGATCCGAAGATTATTGCCGAACTGAAAATTATCGACCAGGGGCAGGGAAAAAGGAACACCCTGAACGATCCACCCGCATACCAGGGAAAGATCGGAATTGAGTATAGGGGAAAATTTTCCCAAATGTTGCCCCAGAAACCCTATGGATTTGAGACCCTCGATTCGATGGGTAAAGAGATTAATGTTTCCTTGCTGGGCTTCCCCAAAGAAAACGACTGGATTCTACTGGCTAATTATAACGATAAATCGTTTGTGCGTAACTCCATGATCTTCTCCGTTTTTTCAAAAATGGGGCATTATGCTCCCCGGGCGAAACACTGCGAAGTGTTCATCAATCAGCAATATCAGGGAATTTATGTTTTTACGGAAAAGATTAAACGGGATAAAAACCGGGTGGATATCCCGAAAATGGATCTGGATGATAATGCCGGCGACAGTATAACCGGGGGTTATATTTTCAAAATTGATTATTCAGAAGGCGATGATTACTGGACCAGCAATTATTATCCGGCCGGATACCGAAGAAATTCCGTACGGTTTATTTATACCTATCCGGCTTGGGATGAAATTACCAACCCACAAAAGAATTACCTGAAAAATCACATCGACCGGTTCGAAGACGCCCTTTATGATAATCGGTACCGGGACGAAGCAACCGGGTACCGAAAATACATCGATTTGCTTTCATTCGTCGATTATTTCATCATTGGGGAGTTGACACGGAATGTCGATGCCTATAAAAAGAGTTGTCATTATTCCAAACAGGCCGATTCGGAAGGAGGTTTGATTTATGCCGGGCCTGTTTGGGATTTCGATTGGGCCATGAAAAATTTTAATGAATGCATTTACCGCAATACCGATGGTTCCGGATGGGCCTGGAAAATTCATGAATGCAGTCCCAGTCCGGTTCCCCCCGACTGGATAAAACGGATGATGACCGATCCTGTTTTTGTCAACAAAATCTATGATCGCTATTTCTCCCTTCGCAATAGCCTTTTGTCCGGGTCTTTCCTGTTCAGTTACATCGATTCGGTGTCGGCTCTGCTTGATGAAGCGCAACAAAGGCACTACCGTAAGTGGCCGATTCTTGGGAAAAATGTAGGAACCTACGAGGTCGATGCAATTCCGGATACATTTGAAGGAGAAATAGAAAAACTCAAAGATTGGTTTGCCCTGCGGCTGGCCTGGCTCGATGCAAATATGCCGGGAGAACCGTCGGAAAGCGATCTGTTTTGTTCGTCGGAAAGATCGGTGCGGGTTTTTCCCAATCCCTTTTCCAATCAGCTCACGGTTCAATCCGACAAAGGGATAAGAAGCCTGGAAATTCTTTCGATGGATGGGAATGTAATTGGTTTTTTTCCGTGTAATTCAAATGTATGGAGCGAATCTTTGTCGTTTTTGCCTAAGGGGATTTATTTTGTACGGACCACTTCCAGTCTACAGGAAACGACTTATTTGAAAATATTGAAAAACAATTGATTATCAAACAAGTCTCATTTGACCGGTACCGACTGCTGCCTCGTATTCTGGCTTAAAAAAAGGGCCCTTTCAGATACAGGTTGCTGTCGCCGTAACTCAGGAAGCGATAGTCGTTATCAAGCGCGTGTCGATAAATTGTTTTCCATTCGGGACCGGTGTAGGCCGAAATAAGCAGAAGCAGCGTGCTTTGGGGCTGGTGAAAGTTGGTCAGCATCCCGTCGACAATTTTGAACGAGTACCCCGGGACGATAATGATTTGCGTGGACGTGTCGAGGGAATCGAGCCCTCTTTCTTCAAGGAAATGCATCAACGCTTCAAGGCTTTCCGTTTTCGATACAAGGGGCCCCGGATAGGCTTCCCACTGGGTAACCATCAGTTCATCGGGCCCGATTGTGGGTTTGGCGAGGATTTTTACACCCATCTGGTACAAACTCTCCAGGGTTCGGACCGAGGTGGTACCCACTGCAATAACCGGGCCGGTATGGGCATGCAATTTTTGGATCAATTCTTTCGATACCGAATAACGTTCGGTGTGCATTTCGTGCGCTTCAATCGTGACGGATTTCACGGGTTGAAAAGTTCCAGCGCCTACGTGCAGGGTGAGCTCTGCCGTTTCGATCCCTTTCTTTTCGAGCGTGCGAAATACGTTTCCGGTAAAATGCAAACCCGCAGTGGGGGCAGCCACAGAACCTTTGATGCGGGAATAGACTGTTTGATACCGATCGATGTCCATTACTTCCGATTCGCGGTGGAGATAGGGAGGAATGGGTATATTCCCGGCTGCATCGAGTACCTGGGCGAAGGTGACCTCCGGGTGGTCCCACGAAAAGCGTATGATTCGGCTATGTCCCGAAGGACCTTTGTTCTCGGCATGGAGCGTTCCGGCAATTCCGTTTATTTCGACAGAGGTTGAAAGAATACCTGATTTCCATTTTTTTAGGTTTCCCACAACGCATTTCCATTCACAGCTTCCGGTTTGTTGGAAATTCAGGGCATAATCGGAAGGTTGACAGGGATCGAGAAGAAAGATCTCGATTAAGGCCCCGGTAGCTTTGCGAAAAAACAAACGGGCCATAATTACCTTCGTGTTGTTGAAAACCAGCAAGGTGTTGGGGGGAAGGTGTTCCGACAGGCGATAAAACGAATCATCGACAATCCGGCCGTTGTTC
>DAIMEA010000463.1:0-3606 GCA_036725585.1 Prolixibacteraceae bacterium
AGCATAATCCTCACCGTAACTGACATCCGGAAAGCCGATGGAGCGG
Organism: Prolixibacteraceae bacterium; assembly: GCA_036725585.1. GTDB lineage: Bacteria > Bacteroidota > Bacteroidia > Bacteroidales > Prolixibacteraceae > DAIMEA01. The sequence goes on from DAIMEA010000463.1 coordinate 47, forward strand.
ATGAGCGGAGTGTAGAAAGCACGGGGAGCACCCAGTCCGTTAATACGCAGGGCATTGTTTGGGCCGTTTTCGGAGGTCCATTCCCGATGATCAATAATGCCGGGAGGGATTTCCTGCAGGTCGAAATTCACCATTTGATAGGTACCCACAACCATGGCACAGCATTCTTTGTGAAATACGTCGATAATTTTCTGGAGGGTATTTTCGTTGCTGTACAGGTCGTCGCTGTCGAGTTGAACTGCAAAGCGGCCACACCCAGCATGGTTGATGCCTTCGTTCCAGCACCCTCCAATACCCAGATGGGTGGCTTTGGGTATGTGATGAATGATCCGCTCGTCGGCCAGGCGGTCGATGATTGTTCCGGTTTGGTCGGTTGAATGGTTGTTGATCACGATTACGTTATACGCAAAACGGGTTTTTTGTCCCAGCGCTGAATGAAGCGCATCGGCAATGGTTTTTTCCCGGTTTCGGACCGGGATAATAACCGAAGCTTCAATAGGAAAGGCATTTTCAAATTCGAGATGGAGAAAGGGCGGCGAAACCTTTGCCCCGATTTGTTCTAGGTGGTGGGTTGCTGCCTGTTCCATTTCGATTTGGCGGCTCCGGTTTTGCGGGTCTACATAGTCGAATTGCTTTTCTCCGGGAAGCCGGTGATCCATTTCTTCCCGGGTGCACACAAACTCGGGGAACTGTCCGATTTTGCCTGCCCGCGCGGCAAAAAGCCGGAAGTCGTAAAAGCCGGCAAACTGATATGCCGGTGAATTGTTTTTGAGGTACTCGTTTAACAGGTCTTGTTCGACAAGGACGATCGGGCCAAAATTAAAATCGTCGCGGATGCTGCCTTTCTGGTACCGGAGAGTTGAAATTGCAGAACATACCCCGTTCTTTGTTTCCCGGTAATGGGCATAGCACCAGGCAAATTGATGGTCGCGGGCAAATTGGACCCACCGAAAAATGATCTCTTTTTCGATGCGAACATCCCCGGTTGAAACCTTCAGCAGAATCCAGTTTTCTTTTGCCTGTGCCGCAACATCCCGCAGATTTTGTGACGATCCGGGCGCGCCGTTCTTCACTGGAACGGGGATGATTTCGTTTTTCGTTATCTGATAAAAAAGAACGGAACTCATTTTGGAATGTATCGTTTTATTCCTCCGACCGGGGCACTTTCGTTTTGATGCCGGTCGATGGCGGTGATCCATAAAAAGTACGTGCCTTTTCCGGGAAGGGGTAAATCACGTATATCGATTGAAGGCTCAGGAAAAAATCCGAGCAGGTTTTCGTTGTTTTGTTTGTTTTCCGAATTTTTCGTCCGGGTATAGTATACGCGGTATCCCAGGAGATCGGGTTCGGGTTGTTTATTGAGGGGGTATTTTACGAGCAATTGCTTGATCTGGAAAAAACCCCTGGGCCGAATACGGAAAGAAACAGCCGGTGGAACCGGATCGATCCATGCCATTTGAGGGAGGAGCGATTTTTTTGTATAAAGTTGTTTTTGAAAGATATCCCGAATCCCCAATGGATTGTCTGTTAAAAAACGCATTCGAAAGCAGGCGTTTCCCCGTATGTTTTTCATCCTGCGCGAAATGGATATTTGCTCGGGAAGTTCCCGGATGTTTTTCCAGGCTGGGGAATTGTTTTCCGCCAGTTTGTACAGAGCATGGCCGATGTAAATATGGCGGCCAAAAGCCCTTTCGTTCCACCAGTTGCACAAGGTGATGTAATCGACATCCGGGTGGCCGATTTCCCAGTACAGTTGCGGAATCAGGTAGTCGATCCATCCCAGTCGCTGCCATTTGAGAACATCGGCATAGAGGTTGTCGAAATTGGTATTTCCGGCAGAGGTTACCGATCCGGCCAGTTCGTCGTTTTCGTCGAAATTTTTCCAAACGCCAAAGGGGCTGATTCCGAATTTCACCCGGGGTTTAAGCTGTTTGATCGATTTACTGAGTGTTTCAATAATAAGATCGACATTATCCCTGCGCCAATGCTCCCGCTCTTCGGGTAGATAACCCCGGTTTTGAAAACGAAAGGAAAGAGAATCGGGGAAAGTTTTCCCGCTTATGGGGTACGGATAAAAATAATCGTCGAAATGAATGGCATCGATATCGTATTTTTTTACGACTTCCGCTACAACCTGGTTTAGGTAATCCCGGACTTCGGGCAGGCCCGGGTCGAGGTAGCGTTTGTTCCCATAGGTTAAAACCCATTCGGGATGGCGAACGGCGACGTTTTGGGGTGATAGCGGGGTAAGGGTGTCCATGCAAACCCTGAAGGGATTAAGCCAGGCATGAAGCTCTATGGCCCGTTTATGGCATTCATCAATCATAAAGGAAAGCGGGTCCCAGTTCCCTGGAGGCGGATTACCCTGCATGCCGCTAAGCCATTTCGACCAGGGTTCCTGTTCGGATCGGTAAAAAGCATCAGCAGCGGGGCGGATCTGAAAGATGACGGCATTGAAGTTCAGGTGGTCGAGTGTGTTAAGCATCAGCCGGATTTCGTTTTTCATTTGCTCAACGTTCATCCCCGGTTTTGAAGGCCAGTCGAGGTTGTTGACCGTGGCAACCCAAATCCCCCGAAACTCACGCGGAGTATTATTCGCCCAAAGAGGAATTTTAGAGAACGAACCTGCGAGCAGAACCAGCAAAAAAGCTCGTTGGAATAACGACCGGAAGGATGCGCGGTATTTATGAAACAGGCTCATTGGTTTTTGACGTGAGAAAACGTATACTTGCAGGCAAATATACTATTATTCAGTTATTCTTATGAAGGAAGACATTGTTGTTGTTACCGGAGATATATTTTGTCCTGAGCATCAAAAAGCAATGCTTTATTTACTCGATTTGTACATGCAGGATCCCATGGGCGACTTTGGTCAACTCACGTCGGAATTGGCCGGGCAATTGATCGATCGACTGAAGATGCAACCCCATTATCGGCTTTTTTTGGCGCAATACAAAAACAAATTTGCCGGTTTTGCCAATTGCTTTGAGGTCTTTTCTACCTTTCAGGCCAAACCTATCCTGAATATCCATGACTTTGCCGTTGCTCCGGATTTTCGCCGTTTGGGCGTTGGCGATGCCCTCATGAAGGGCATTATGGATTATGCACGGAACCATGGTTTCTGTAAGATCACGCTTGAAGTGCGTCAGGATAATGAGGCTGCACAGTATTTATACAGGCGAAACGGCTTTTCCGAGTGCGAGCATCCTATGTTGTTTTGGGAAAACAGGATCAATGATCCGCACGAAAGCAAATAATTTCTAAGGTAATTCCCAATCATCACATGGAAAATCTTGTTATTCTGTGTTTTATTTTTTTTTAGAAGCCAACTGCGATCAGGGGAAATTCAGATTACTGTCCCTGGGGCAACCTATTTTCAATGGATATCCCGGTTGTCAGAAAGGGGATAGCAATGGTTCATTGCGAGTGGAACGATTCAGTCTGTCAGATAATTACAGATCGTTTCGTTCCGGAGAGGAAAAAAAATCCAAAAATTCCTTTTTTCTGTTTGCAAAATCAGAAAAGGAGTTCTTTCTTTGCGTCCGCTTTTGTAGGGCGTT
>DAIMEA010000464.1:0-3584 GCA_036725585.1 Prolixibacteraceae bacterium
CCAGGCCGATTGGGTATAAACACTCCAGGCCATATCCGATGTTATGTCGAACGACACATTACTGCCAGCTACCGATGCTATCTGAAGTGTTTCTGGATCGACCTGAATAACAGGCCTGTTTTCTTCAACTGTCATTACCTTATCGTTAAAAGTCATCACAAAGGTTTTGTTCAGCTTTATATCCACAGCCAGTTCAGACGGATTCGACACACAGGCATACCCTACTATTTCATCGGTTTCTCCATCGATGCAGGTAACCAGATAACCCTCTTCACTTCGCTCATCGTCATTGAAATTACCAATGTAAATTCGGTTGCTTGCTTCGTTAACTACAAGGGAATGAGGAGACTCCCCTACATTGATCGTATGCGTGGCATTGGTTACACCATCGATAACCGTTACTGTGTTGGTGCCCGAATTGGAAACATATATCCGGTTGGTCAGGCGGTTCACGGCAGCAGCCCATGGAAAAGTATTCCAACCCAGGTGTATGATCTCGGTTTGGTTCGTTTTACCGTCGATGACGGTAATGCTTGAGTCACGGTAGTTAACCACGTAAATCCGGTTGGTCGAATCGTTTACGGCAATATGACGCGGCGTGTTGCCGGCTGCTACGTTTTGGGCGTTGCCGGTTGCTCCGTCAATAATGGTAACATTGTTGCTCCAGCTGTTGGCAATGTAAATCTTGTTGGTTTTTTGGTTTATTGCTCCACCCAAAGGCCTCCTGCCAACCGGAATAACTTGTTCGATGGCGTTTGTTTTTCCATCCAGTACATAAACATTCCCCGGATTGGCCGGAAAATCAGCCGGAATGTACACCTTATGAGTCAACTCATTGACTAATGCAGCACGTGGTCCAACCCCTACAGCAACTGTAGTTTCAACCCGAAGGTTTTTCACATCGATGACCGAAACTGTGTTGTCGAAGTTGTTGGGTACATATACTTTATTGCTTCCCTTGTGTACGCCAACATGGTAAGCACCCTGCCCAACAGCCAGGGTGGTATCGGGTTTACCGCTTATGCCATCAATAATCGTTACCGAATTGCCAATATTATTGGCTACAAACACTTTATGTGTTTTGTTATTGCAGGCAATATTTTGAGACAGGAAACCTGCATTAGCATATTTTACACGTACAGGTGTGGTAAACCGGAGCTGCTCGCCGTAAGCTGTGCCTTCGTCGTTGGTGGCAAAAGCCCGCACGTAATACAGCGTATTGGGAATGAGACCGGTAAGACCCGTGAAAAAAACCTCTTCACCTGTGGTTTCCGATACGATTTTTGTACCACTGCCAATAGCTGGTTCCGGAGCAGTGGCATAAACCGCCCCCTTTTCGATTATGGCCGTCCCGCCGTTCGATGATATTCTTGCGATAATCAGGGCGCTGTCGGCTTTCAGATCAATGACTTCAATGGTTTCGAGCGTGGGCTTTTTCCCGGTTTGTGTACCGGTAATGATTAAATTCCCTTGTACTTCCCCAACGTCGGGAATAATAACGGTAAAAGTTCCCTCTCCGTTCAGTTGATCACCATCTATGGTGAAAGTGGCAAGATCGATGGTACCTTGTTCTCCGGGCACTGCATCAAAAGGGAAATTGGCAACAGTATAAACTCCGTTGTTGTGGGTTCCGCTAAAAGGAATAGAATATTCCTCGGGACCGCCCCCTATGGTTTTCGTGTTTACCATTGCCGTGAACGTAGTTACGTCGGTATCGATGGTTGCATCCGCTACAACATTGAATGGTCCACCCAAATCGACCGTAACATCGAGGTTCCATTTTGTGACAACGGAGGACGACAATCCTATGGTTGCATGCGCGGGAGCAACTGCCAACCATTGAAATAAAAACATCGCAACGACAATACCCGCCAGGGAGGTAATCAATTTTATTGGGGCATTTTCTGCGTAAGATAATTTTTGGTTCATTTTAACGTCTTTTTGGTTTATATTGTTTAATAAAATATATAAGGTAGGTTATTTTATCTCAATTATCAGATGTACAAACAGAGCATGCACTATATAAAATTAATTACTAGTGAAGGTCGAAACATTTTATTAAATAATCAAGTCCTTTATTTAACTATTTCAATCTCTATCTTTTAACTAGTTCTTAACATAAAGCAATGACAAATAAAATCGATTGATTATATTACAGAACTCCCTTCTCAATATTGTTTTCGAATGGAATTAAGTAATTGAAATGCGCTCAATTAACGGGAAGGTATTCATAAATAGCTGAGCGGGCCTCCTACGAATTGCACGATGCATTTCTGTCGGATTTAATCTGGTTTTGGCATTCGCGCATCCCTTTTTTAACCGAAGTGTAAAAATAAATTGAGTGATTCATTCCACAACAGAACAAGGTACGTGTTGAAAGCGCTTGAATTTTTTCAATACAGATAACAAGGAATAATAAGAAACCTTAACACCCAGGGTTTCAAACTGGATGAACCAATAATCCAAAAACGATCCGGCAACAGGCCGGCCCGTACCTGTTCTAAAAATGCATTGGCGTTAACGGGTACTGCAAAACGAATGAGAAGCACCCACCAACCCGGTGATCGGTTTCAAAGGGAGCGCTTCCGGGTGCTTCAAAATCGAGCAGTGAATTCCGGATCCAAATTTTGTGTTCGATTTATTTTCGGTATTACCGAATCACTATTTTCGATGAATATACATTTTTACAGTCCTTCACAAGAACAAAATAGAGCCCCGGTTTTGCATAAGGTAGGCCCACATCGATGAATTCGCGGGATAGTAAATCCTGTTTGTAGATTTGTTTCCCCAGAACGTCCCGAACCGTTAGCTGAACCTCTCCCTCAAACCGGGACAATGCAACCTGAAACCGTCCATCGTTGGGGTTGGGATATACCCTGATCTGCTTTTCACGGGTACGATCCATTTGCAGGGAATACAACTGAGATGCTGCCCGGCTTTTTTCTACCGGTTGGGCAAGCATGGATTCAGGCAGGCTTTCATCGCAAAAACTGTTTCCATCCGAAATGGAAGCAAGCAAATAGCTGCCCCGCTCGGAAAAGAAACCGCTTAGGAAACGGATCGATTGCCCGGCAATCAGGGTAATCGTTGAACCCGCTCCAAAAACGACAGGATTCCCGTCGCCTGCAAGGGTGATGGTAGTGAAAGCATTCCGGCATTCGCTGACCACACTGCTTATCGTCGTATCGGTTATTTCAATCGTATTGTGAATGACCATAACCCGAATGGTATCCAGGGAGGAATCCTCAAGCCCGTCGTTCACCTGCAAAACAAAAATCAGGACGGTGTCGTCGACAATTTCCGGTGTAATAAAGGTCGGATCGGATGCGGTATTTGAACTAAGAACAATCTCGGGGGGCGAAATCCACAGATAGCTGAGCGGGTCTTTATTCGGATCGCTTGAGCCTGTACCATCAAGCGCAACCAGGGTTTGGTCGCCGGCATAGACGTCGGGGCCCGCATCGGCCATCGGGTCTTCGTTCAGAATCACATGGAAGCGCCGCGTCCCCGACCATACGATCGGCACCTCCCTGGACTGCCCTTCGTCGACAATCAGAAGCCGCCACTGCTCGGCCTGCGGGTCG
>DAIMEA010000465.1:0-3566 GCA_036725585.1 Prolixibacteraceae bacterium
GAACTATTTCCCTGTCCGGGGGCAATCTTTTCGTCGAAACGCAAGCCGACGACAGTAAGGCTCTGGGCTGCGACAGTGTTTTATGCATTGCGGGGGGTACGATCGACCTGACCCTGGGCGGAAAAGCATCGAAAGGTTTGAAATCGGATCAGGCGATGAACCTGTCGGGCGGAAACATAACGATTCAATCGACCGGGGGTGTGTTGCTCGAAGCCTCCGGATCGGGATACGATCCATCGTACAGTACAGCCATAAAGTGCGATTCAGACATCACCATCGATGGTGCCCAAATAAGTATAAAGCTATCCGGTGAAGCAGGCCGGGGCATTTCTTCCGATCAGAATCTGATCATTAGCGGGGGATCCATTCAGATCACATCAGCGGGAAACGGAGCAAAATACACAAATACCAACGGTGCAAGCGACTCGTATCATTCGACCTGTCTTACAGCCGATGGGAACATCGAAATCAACGGGGGAAACGTAACTACCCTCAGTTCGGGTACTGCCGGCAGGGGAATAACAAGCGGAGGATCGTTGGTCATTGGCCATTCGGATCAATCCCCCATCCTCAGTGTGACCACCAGCGGATCGAAAATCACGGTTTCTTCCGGGAGCAATTCCGGAGGCTGGGGTGGTCCCGGCGGAGGCCCCGGGGAAGATAACGGCGTATACGATGAATCAAAAGCCATTAAATGTGACGGGGCGGTGAGCATCAACAACGGACAAATAAGCATTTCGTCGGCCGACGACGGGATCAAATCGCTCGCTTCGGTTCGCATCACCAAGGGTTCCCTTTCGATTACCCGCGCATTTGAAGGAATTGAGAGCCCCTCTATTACGGTTCAAAGTGGCCGCGTTGCCATTACCGCTTCCGACGACGGATTTAATGCTACATGGGGAAATGGAGGGGAAGCGAACGATGGAAGCATTTTAAACCTAAATGGAGGCGAAGTATGTGTGAATGTTTCGGACGGCGACGGACTCGACAGCAACGGGAACATAAGCATGACCGGAGGCACTGTGGTGGTTCATGGCCCGCAATCGAATCCCGAAGTGGGCATGGATTATAATGGAACCTGTTCGGTGTCGGGCGGAGTGCTGATTATTTCAGGCACGAATTCAAATATGACCCAGGCCCCCGGAACCAGTTCCCTTCAATGCTGCATCAAAGCAACTACATCGACCCGTGTTGCCGCCAATACCCTGTTCAACCTTCAGGATGCCAACGGAGTGAATCTGGTAAGTTTTCAACCGGTCCGCAATTATTACTCGGTAATATACTCCTCGCCCAAACTCGAAAAAGGCGCATCTTATTCGATATATACCGGCGGAACCATTTCCGGGAGCGGGAACAACGGGTATTATTCCGGAGGAAGTTATTCCGGAGGAACAAAAAAGAAAACGTTCACCCTGTCGGGGACAGTGACGAACGTAACCTTCTAAAGTGGAATATTTTAAAACTTGAAACTCAATCCAATCCCCAGCAATTCCTTAAACTGAACCTTGGCCACCTGGTCAACCGGGTCAAGGATATCGGCATCGTAGAGTAACTCGGTATTTAACTGGGCGCTCAGGTAATCGTTGATTTTCATATTGAGGGTCAATTTCCAGTTAACATCGACATTCTCGGGCCGATCGAGATAATTGGTGAACAGGCCCAGTTCGGAAAGCAGCGCGACGTTTTTCAGAATCTCGGTGTTGATGGCCGCTTTGAGCAAGCCCCCCAGTTCCATCCGGGTTGTTTCGCCGGCTGCCACTCCATAGGAACCGCTCAGATCGGGATCCGACACAACAGTCAGCTTACCGGTTACCGGGGAAAGCATGAACGAAAGCTTGTCGGAAGGTTTGTAATCCATACCCAGCGCCAGCATTAAGTACGCAGGAGCAAATAGATTCGACACTTTAACGGTATTATCCGGGTCGGAATAGCCCGGGGCAAATTGCGATTTGAAACTCAATAAGCCGGAATAAAACCATTTTGGCGTCGCTTTGATTCCCAGTTTCGACTGAAAATCAATCCGGTCTTCGTTCTTTTTCAATGGGATGCCCTCAACGCTCGACAAACCGTATCCCAGGTCCAAAAGATTATCCCACGAAGTGTTTCCTTTGGCATAATTGGCAAAATAATTCAGTTTGGCCACGCCCGAAACAGCGTTCATCCCACCGGCAGCCCAGTTGGTAAACGAAACCTGGGTGAAATTGATGGAGAAGTTCCCGCCTTTTTTCCAATAGGTTGTATCCGGCTTTTCCTGTGCACTTAGTCCCACAGCGGCGAAGAATGCCAGCAATAAAATAAGTGATTTCTTCATGATCGTTGTTTTTTGAGTAAATATAATACAAAATATTCATCAGTAGTTTAGATGCCTGTTTTCGTTTTCCCCTCGTTTTTCCAGCAACACCACATTTTCGACGTGGTGCGTATGCGGGAACATATCGACCGGCTGAACCCTGGTCACTTTGTAGCCCACGTCGAGTAGTTCGAGATCCCGGGCCTGGGTGGCCGGGTTGCAGCTAACATAAACAATACGTTGAGGAGCTGCATTAAGAATGGTTTCAACCACTTTTGCATCCATTCCGGCACGCGGCGGATCGGTAATGATTACATCGGGACGATCGTTTTTGTTAAAAAATTCTTCATTCAGAACGGATTTCATATCGCCAGCATAAAACCGGGTATTTGTTATTCCGTTCCATTCCGAATTGATTTTGGCATCTTCGATCGCTTCGGGCACGTACTCTATGCCCACCACTTTTTTCGCCGAACGGGCAACAAAATTGGCGATGGTTCCTGTACCCGTATACAAATCATAAACAACCTCTTCCCCACCCAGCCCCGCAAAATTGCGCGCAACTTTATATAACTCGTAAGCTTGTTGGGAATTGGTCTGGTAAAACGACTTCGGGCCAATCTTAAAACGGAGCCCTTCCATTTCTTCAACAATATGATCGTTGCCTTTATAAACCCGGATTTCCAGGTCGAGAAGCGTATCGTTTCCCTTTTGATTGATGGCATACATCAGGGACGTGATTTGGGGAAACCGATCGGCCAGCATGTTCAGAAGAACCTCCCGTTCTGCTTTGTTGTCGTAAAAAAACGAAACGATTACCATAACTTGGCCCGTGGTTGACGTACGTACGATCACGTTTCGCAAAAAACCTGTTTGCTCTTTGATGGCAAAAAAATCAAGACCGTTTTTCAAAGCATGTTCCCGGATCGCGTTACGGATCGGGTTCGACGGATCGGGCTGCAGCCAGCATTTTTGGATATCCACCACTTTATCGAAAAGGCCGGGGATGTGAAAACCTAATGCTCCCCTTTGTTCAAAATCCTTCTGTTCAATTTCCGGCTTTTCGAGCCATCTATTGTTCGAGAAGGTAAATTCCAGTTTGTTCCTATAAAAGGTCGTATTTCGTGCCCCTATGATCGGGCTTATTTCGGGCAGTTCCACTTTTCCGATTCGGGAAAGTTGATCGACAACCTGTTTCTGTTTGTAATGCAATTGATTTTCGTAGGGCAGATGCTGCCATTTGCATCCGCCACAGATACCAAAGTGGGTGCAGACC
>DAIMEA010000466.1:0-3564 GCA_036725585.1 Prolixibacteraceae bacterium
CATCAACAATGCCCCGCATACCGGTAACGGGGAAAAAGGCTCCCCGGCTGTGTTCCAGGTGAGCGATCATGTTCAGCGTGGCCGGGGCCCGGTATGGATCGCTTCCGTTGTAGGTGGCATATCGGTCGAACAATTGGGTGAGGGGTCCATCACCAAAGGTTTTTTGGTTTCGGTAGTGCATGGTGTGGAATGCGTCGAGCCGGTGCAAGGCTTTCAGGCTTTTTCGGCCGGCGGGGCCAAGATAGCTGCTTAGCCGGTGGATCGACCGGAATAGAAAAAAATCGCTGGTGTGTTGGTATAAAAATTTCTGCCGCTCAAGGTATTTTTTCAGAGCCTGAGAATTACCCCCCTGTTCTGAAAACGCGTCACAAAACCGGTCGGGATGGCTCCAGGCCCGGATTCGTTCCCCGTTGGGAAAATGGTAGTCGCACGATACCGATAAGGGCTGAAGCTGCAGATAGTCTTCCATTTTTCTACCCGAAAGGCGAAAGAGCTCGTCGACCTGTTCGGGAAGAACAAAAAGCGAAGGGCCCATGTCAAAGCGAAACCCGTCGATTCCGAACGAAGCGATTTTTCCGCCGTACGTTTCCGATTGCTCCAGTACGAGAACATGAAAACCCCTGGCTGCCAATCGGGTCGCTGTAGCCAGTCCGCTGATGCCTGCACCGATGATAATGGTTTTTTTCAAGATGCTGTTTCCTTTTATAAACTGTTTTGAAGATAATCTGTTTTTTTTTAAAACAGTTTTGTTTGTATTGCGAATTATTGCAGGGCATAAAAAAAATGGTGTTTATTATTCATTACTGTCCCGTTAAAAGGAAAAGAGTGAGTAGATTGCTTCTCCCGATATCGTTCCTCATCGGGATCGCAATGACGTTCATATTCATATAATTGATATTAGGGGGAGGGGTTGGTTGGCGGCGAAGCCGCCAACCAACCCCTCCCCCTGAAAAAATCTCTCAAATACCCGTCATTGCGAGCGTAGCGAAGCAATCTGTTGCTTTAACCGGACAGTAGTGTTAATTATTTAGTAAAATGGAACGAAAAACAGCGTAACTTGGCCGAATGAAAAGTAAAGAAGCGCTTATTGTCGGGACAGGGCTCGGGGGTTTGTGTACAGCCCTTCGTTTGGTATCCCTGGGCTACAAGGTGAAAATGGTCGAAAAATACCACCAGGCTGGAGGCAGGCTGAACCGTTTCGACCGGGATGGCTTTTCCTGGGACCTGGGGCCTACTTTCTTCAGCATGAGTTATGCATTCGATGAACTTGTCCGAACAACGGGTATTGGCTATCCATTCGAATTTGTCGAGCTCGATCCGCTGTTCACGGTCCATATCGATGGCTATCCCCATTCATTTACCATTGGGAAGGATCTCGACCGGCTGGCTGAACAGTTCGCAGCTTATGAACCCCACTTCCGCGAAAAAATGCTTCGGCACCTGGAAAAAACCGGACGTTTGTATCACGATACCGAACAGGTTATTGTGCACCGGAATTTTTATTCTCTTTTCGATTATTTCCGACAATTGACCAAGGTTCCCCTAAGGCACGGTCACCTGTTGTTGAAAACCATGTGGAAGGAACTTTCCCAAAGCTTCGACTCGAAAGAAGCCCGCATGATTTTTTCCCTGGTAGGATTTTTCCTTGGGGCTACCCCTTTTGATACGCCAGCTGTGTATACGCTATTGAATTACATCGAATTAAAACACAATGGGTATCATAATGTGAAAGGCGGGATGTACCGTATTGTGGAAGGACTTTTCCGGATTCTGCGGGAGAAGGGGGTCGATTTTTATTTCAATACCGAGATTGTTGATTTTATCGCGAAAGGGAAGCAAATCGATTACCTGATCGATCACGAAAACAAACCCTGGAAGGCCGATGTCTATGTTGTGAACGCCGATGCTGCCTGGTTTCGCGGATCGGTATTGAAGAACCCCCGTTATTCGGAAAAAAGGCTCAGTCGCATGAAATGGACCATGGCACCGTTGACTGTATACCTGGGAATTAACCAGAAACTCGACCGGCTGGAACACCACAACTATTATCTTGGTAACAACTTCGATCGGTATGCCAAAGGGATCTTTCGGAACAAGGTTTCCCTCGAAAAGCCTTATTATTACGTCAATGTTCCTTCGAAGAGCAATCCGGAATACGCGCCCGAAGGGAAGGAGAGCCTGTTTATTTTGTGCCCTTCGCCCGATTTGCGGTTTAAGCCCGACTGGAGCGACCGGGAACAAATTGCACAGACCATCATCGACGACCTCTCGGTACGCACGGGCTATGATTTGAATTCGATGATCGAAAGCCGGACGGTATTGTCGCCCGAACACTGGGGCTCGATGTTTCATCTTTACAAGGGATCCGGTCTGGGACTGGCACACGACATGAACCAAATCGGCTGGTTCCGGCCGGCAAACAAAGACGAAAACTATCAAAACGTATACTATACAGGCGCTTCCACCCTTCCGGGTACCGGGTTGCCTATGGCGGTAATCAGCTCAAAACTAACAACAGAAAGGATGGTTCAGGATGATCGACGTATTCAGAAAAAATAACCAGCTTTGCAGCAAACACACCACACAGCATTACAGTACATCTTTCTCGCTGGGTGTGCGAGCCCTCGACAGAGAATACCGGAGGCATATCTACAATATTTATAGCTTTGTCCGTTATGCCGACGAGATTGTCGACTCTTTTTTCGATTTCGAACAGGCAACCCTGCTCCGGGAATTCACCAACGACACATGGAACGCAATCAGTCGGGGAATCAGCCTGAATCCCATCCTCGATAGTTTCCAGCTTACCGTGAACGCGTGCCGGATCGATCATGACCTGATCCGGGCCTTTCTCGACAGCATGGAAATGGACCTGCACTATACCGAATACAGCCCGGAAGACTTAGGGAAATATATTTACGGATCGGCCGAAGTGGTTGGCCTGATGTGCCTGCGGGTATTTTATGCCAACGATGATGCGACGTATGAAAAACTCCGTTATCCGGCCCGAAAACTGGGAGAGGCCTTCCAAAAGGTCAATTTCCTGCGCGATGCCCAGGACGATTTTGCGGGGAAAGGGAGGATCTATTTCAAAAATATTGATTTTAATAATTTTTCTTCCGAAGAAAAGAAAAAAATTGAGGACGATATTCGCTTCGACTTTCATGAGGCATATAAGGGAATCGTCCAGCTGAAAAAACAGGTGCGCTTCGGGGTGTACCTGGCCTACCGGTATTACTACGAGTTGTTCTTGAAAATTGCGCGGGCACAACCCGACGAAATACTTCAGAAGCGCTTCCGGATCCCCAACCGGGCCAAAGGGGTGCTGTTGCTGAAAGCATCGCTCCGAAACAAAACCGGACGAATGCGGAAAATGGACGGCTAAGAAAATTTCCGCTTTGGAATCGGCATTCGGGAAAGTTTATTTTTTCTTTTATGCGCCTTTACTTAACATTCTCGTTACACGAACCAATAAATTCTCTTTGCCAATTTGTGTTTTAAAATATTTTCTTTCCTTTGTTTCGAAATGATGAACTCTGTGTTTTTCCATATTGCCCTTATTCT
>DAIMEA010000467.1:0-3545 GCA_036725585.1 Prolixibacteraceae bacterium
CCCTAACCGCTTCGAGGTCATCAGCCAAAGCCTGCTGCAAAAAGGCACTGCCCAGCATTGGGCCCACCCGGTTATCCACAACGGGAAACTGTTTGTGCGCCATGGCGATGCTTTGGTCGCCTACCGGATTCAATAATAGCATACCCCCCCCCTTGAATCTCCACATAAATGGGGTGGCAAAGGATATCTACCAAAGCGTTCTATCCTTGTCATTTTCACATCGTGCCCTTTTTTTTGGGTTAGCTCTCGGAATGCCCCCGTATGCGGAGGGATTCCTCCTCTTCATTGCCGGCTCCGTTTTCGACAGAGGCAATTTTTTTACCATTGAAAAAAAAATCTAAATATCGCTTGCGATATAAAATTCTTTTGTATATTTGCATCGTGTGCGATATAATCGTATTCGATTTATAAGCATTGAAAATAAAAAAGTTCAAAACAGTGTTGTGAAATGAAATAAAAAAAGACAGATGAAAACAAATGAATCAAGCATCGCAATGAAAGAAAAAAAAGAATCGTTCAAACAAAAGTTTTTACGTACAATGTATCCTCTGATCCGTAAAATGGGCAAAAAAGGAAAGAATGGAACCGTTTTGTATAACGAAAAATCAACCGAACCGATTGCCTCGTTTTATGATTTGAAAGCTGTATCAAGCCGAGGTGAAACCATCCGTTTTTCCGACTATTCCGGGAAAAAAGTAGTGCTGGTAAACACGGCTTCGAACTGCGGATATACCGGTCAATACGCCGAGTTACAGACCGTATATGAACGCATGGGCGATACATTGCAGATTATTGCCTTTCCGGCAAACGACTTTGCCGATCAGGAAAAAAGCAATGATGCCGAAATTGCCCGGTTTTGCCAGCTCAATTATGGTGTGACTTTTCCGGTAGCTGCTAAAGGGGTGGTTGTAAAAACGGAAGAACAGCAGTCGGTGTTTCAATGGTTGACAGACAAAAAAAGGAATGGCTGGAACGAACATGCCCCGGATTGGAACTTCGGCAAGTACATTGTCGATGAAAAGGGAGTTTTGACCCACTATTTCGGTCCATCCATTTCTCCGTTAGATACAGATTTTTTAAGAGCGTTGAAATAACAGGAGTAACCTGACATGCAAAAGGAAGAAGTTAATAATTCAATAAAAAGCAGGAGATTAGCGCACATTTTGTATTATTGTGGCTAATTTCCTGCAAATACGTACCTATGGCATACGAACAACTCAAATTGGAAAATCAGTTGTGTTTCCCGGTTTATGCAGCATCAAGGTTAATCACACGGGAATATCAACCTTTTTTGGAAAAACTGGGAATCACGTATCCTCAGTACCTGGTTTTGATGGTTTTGTGGGAGAAAGATGGTCTTCCGGTAAACGATATTGCCAAAAAGCTCATTCTGAATACCAACACAATCACACCGCTGCTTAAACGCATGGAACAACAGGGTCTGCTCATCCGGAAACGGTCCGAAAAGGACGAGCGCATCGTTCTTGTTCATCTGAGCGAAAAAGGGATCCAGTTAAAAACGGAAGCCGCCCGGATCCCCGATGAGCTCATAAAACATCTTTCCGACAGTGAATTGAAATACGATGATCTCGTTAAGCTTAAAGAAAGCCTTATTGCCATCATCGCATTTTTATCGTCGGACCGGGCAACGAATCCCGACCTGGATCCCCTTGTTTAGCATTTGGGGAATAATCCGTTTCGCTGCCCTTTTTTAGCTTTTCAATTTTCGGATCATGGTTACAGACGAACCGTCCGACAAAAGCGTTTCAAACCCAAATTTTCGATACAATTGAAATGCAAAATTTTCTTTATCAACACTTAAAGAAACTTGCTCATAATTAAGACGGGTCAATTGTTCCATCATTGCTCTAAGCAATTGTGTCCCGATTCCCTGGTTTCGGAATTTTTCCCGAACCGACATGCTCAATTCGGGTGTTTTCGAATCGACAAAACCATATCCCCTTTCTTTTCCCGAGAAAAGCCGGATCCAGATTGCACCCATCAGTTTGTTTTGAGATTCAGCAACCAGACATAAATCGGTATCCTTTCCAAAATCCTTCACATAACAGGACAATTCCGGGATTTTTAGTATAACTTTATCCGGCTTTTCTTGTCCTTTCGGAATATAAATTGCCTCGTAAAGGAAATCATCCAAACAGGAAAATTCAGATGGATTCATTTTACGAATAGTAATTGCTGCATTCATCGCTCTTACGTAACAGGTAACAATAAAAAAACGTACCGTCAACATTCAATCCCGGTTTTGCTTCGAGGCTCTTATGCTAACGAAATAAGGTACAATTTTCTTTTTCTCTCTGAATCGGAATCCAACGGTTAATCCAGAGGTTTAATCAAATTCATCAATGCTCTGTCGTGGTTGAATACCATTTTGCAATCCTGGTCGAAATACAGAGTTGCGCCATTTTCCCTTGTGTAGGATGCCCACTCAGGCAACTTGCCGGGTACATTCGGATTGCCGGTTTTTACAAAGTTCAGCCATGCCGAGCTCATTATGTCCGCTAAAGCATAGGCTTCATCGGAAGTGCCTGTCCAGTCGGTTCTCTTATCAATATTATTAAAAGCCAAAGGAATGTCCAAACCATGGAAAGAGCCTTTCGATGCATTATCCACCGGGCTTTTCCAGGCTAATAAATAGACATACAACGGGGCACCCGACGAAGCGGCCCGTGCATCAGCCGTTCGGATGGTATAGGGCCTGAAAACTTTATCGATCGAAAGAAGATCCTGGGGGGTATAATCCGGATAGGCCTGGGCAAATAATTCTATGTACCGTTCGGTTTGGTCCCCATATTCTTTTCTCAGGCTTTCTTTAGCCTGTTCTAATGTCATGTCTTTTTCGCCATAGAACGTTTGCATGAGTTCATTAAAAGTCGATCCGATCATTAAGGGGATTTCTTTCGAAATGTCCGGGAATCCGGGACTAAATGGTTGCTGGAGTAAAACAATACCGTCGGCAGAAGGCGCAAAACCAAACATAGTTGGTGTTCCGGGTTTTCTTGGGCCATTCATTCTTTCTATTGCATCATTTCCTGCTTTTACCAGGTTCATGTAAGGGATTGTATCCAGTTTTTCAACCTCATTTGGCGTAAGCCCCAAATTTTCAAGCACCGACAAACCAAGCGCTTGTGATTTTTCTTTGGTCATTGTATTGAGCAGGGTACCACTTTGAATAATGGCTTTGTGAAACAAACCTGTTGCTGCGGGCATGCACATAAGTGTACCAACTTTGCCTCCGCCACCCGATTCGCCCACAATGGTTACATCCGAAGGATTGCCGCCAAAATTCTCAATGTTCTTTTGGATCCACTCAAGGGCTTTCACAATGTCGAGCATCCCAACATTAGCCGATTGGGCATATTCTTCGCCACAGGCCGACAAATCAAGAAAACCAAGGATATTCAGTCGGTGATTTACCGATACCACAACAACATCTCCCTTTTTAGCCAGTGCTTCTCCATATGTCATGGGATCGTTGCTGGCACCTACGTGAAATCCCCCGCCGTGCAACCAGAGCATGACCGACC
>DAIMEA010000468.1:0-3541 GCA_036725585.1 Prolixibacteraceae bacterium
ATCAGGTTTCAACGCTTTGTATCCACCCCGATGGCCCTGTTCTGATTGGCACAAACGGCTTTGGCCTTTCGGTTTTTGAACCGTTGGAAGAACAGTTCCATAATTATCGTGCCTCGGAAGATCCCTCAGCCCTTATCAGCAACAATGTAAGTAAAATATACATTGCCCCCGATGGCATGGTTTGGGTGGGATGCTGGGGCAGCGGACTGAGCATATACGACAAACGATTTTTTAAATTTTCCACATACCGTCACGATGAGAAAAATTCGAACTCCCCTTCGGGAAAATCGGTCACCAGCTTTGCCGAAGATGAAAACGGAACCATCTGGCTTTCCACCGACGGGGGCGGTATCGATTGTTTCGATCCCAAAGAAAAGAAATTTTACCGGCAAAATTTCCTTGCAAACGATCCCAATCGCCCAACCAGCAACAAAGTCTTATCGTTGGTTGCCGACCAGAAGGGCGGACTTTGGGCCGGAATGTGGAATGGGGGTCTCAACTATTTCCGGATTAAAGGGAAAAGGCTCTTTTTGGAGAAACGCTTCGACCGACTCAACCCGGAGAAGACCAACAACACCTCGGTATTTCGATTGTACATCGATCCGGAAGACCGGCTTTGGGTGGGAACCTTCCAGGATGAAGTGTATTTTTACGACGACCGGAGCCGCTCTTTCGTATCGCTCGGGTCGCAACTGGGTGCCGGAAACGACACCATCAGCCAGTTAACGGTCAACGATATTCAATACGACCCGGAAGGATTTTACTGGATTTCGACCCAGGATTTTGGCCTGTTGAAGGCAAACCTTCAGCAACGAACGTATCAATTTTATCCTCCGGATTTGGAGAATCCGCTCGGACAACCGGCCCAGCTAATCAGCTTTACCTTTCGCGACAGCCAAAACCGGTTCTGGGTGGGCACAAACCTAGGCCTCTGTCTTTTCAATCCCCTTACCGAAATCTTCAAGACCTATACCGTCGACGACGGCTTAGCCGACAACAATATAACCGGGATGATGGAAGACGGACCAGGAAACCTCTGGATCAGCAGCAGCATGGGTCTATCGCGAATAATCCCCGCCAATTCCGGAGATTTTCCCCTGCTCTCCATTCGAAATTTTGTTTTAACCGACGGTCTTCAGGGAAATTTATTTAACCGTTGGGCCTATTTGAAAAGCAGGAACAACGCCATGTATTTTGGGGGCATTAACGGATTCAATGTTTTTCACCCCGACTCACTCAGCGAAAATCGGGTTGTTCCTCCTGTGGTGCTGACCAATTTTCTTTTGTTTAACAAACCCGTTACGGCAGGCCAAAAAGACTCACCTCTTAAAAAGCAACTGGCCCAAACCGACGAACTCGTTTTAAAACACCATCAGAATTATTTCACCCTCCAGTTTGTTGCCTTAAACTACATCATGAGCAACAAAAATGAATACGCCTACATCATGGAAGGGCTTGATAAAGAATGGAATTATGTCGGAACCCGAACAGAAGCAACCTATACCCATCTTCAGCCCGGACAATATATCTTCCGGGTGAAGGCCAGCAACAACGATGGCTACTGGAACGAAGAAGGCGCTTCGGTGAAAATTATCATCCTCCCCCCCTGGTGGAAAACAAAGATTTTTCGCGGATTGATGATTCTGTTGGCCTTAGCCGGATTGGCTTATCTGATATACCGTTCTGTGCAATATTACCGGCGACTGGCCCATCAAACCATCCTGAACGAGCGAAACCAGATCCAGACCCTGATCGACAACATACCCGACCAGGTTTTTATCAAGGACCTTCAGTCGCGTTTCGTGGTTGTTAACAGAGAAACCGCCCGGCAACTCGGTTCGGACGACCCGCAATGGGTGATCCAGAAATCCGATTACGACTTTTTTTCGAAGGAAGTTGCCGATCCCTTTTTCCGGCAGGAGCAAAGCATTATGGAAACAAGGATACCCCTGATCAATGCGGAACTAAAAACGGAAAAGAACGGAAACGAATACTATTCTTCCGTAACCAAATGCCCTATAATTAATCCAAGAGGTGAAACCATCGGGCTGGTGGGTATTATCCGCGATATCACCGACCAAAAACGTGCTGAATTGCACATCACCCGGCAAAGCCTCGAGTTGCATCAAATGAACCAGGCACTCTCCGAAACCAATCAGTTGCTCGAAAACCGGCAAAACCTCATCGAAGAACAAGCCGAAGAACTGATGCAGCAAAAGGAAGAACTGATGAACAGCAACCAACAGCTGAACCAGGTAATTGCAACCAAAGACAAACTCTTTTCCATTATTGCCCACGATGTGAAAAATCCGTTCAGCATAATTGTGGGTTTTTCGGAATTGCTCTTGTTTAATATGACCCATTGGGACGAGGAAGAAAAAATCAATGCGGCACAAATCATATACGAATCATCGCGCGACTTATTTGGCCTGCTCGACAACATGTTGCAATGGGCACGCGACCAAAGGGGCCTGGTAAAATGCTATCCGCGGAAAACGTTTGTGGAGCCCTTTGTCAAGAACCTTATGTCTTCCTTTAAATACAGCCTGCTCCAAAAAAATATCAAAACAACAACCCGTTTCAGCAATAAGGAACTGTCGGTTTGGGCCGATCCGCAGCTGCTGGATACCGTGCTCCGAAACCTGATCGGGAATGCCATTAAATTTACACACGTAGGAGGCCGTATCGATATCGGGGCAAAAACCGAAAGCGACCGGATTATTATTCATGTTTCGGATAACGGGATCGGCATCCCGGATGAAAAAATACCCTTCCTTTTCACCCTCGAAAAACACCGCAGCAGTGATGGAACAAACAAGGAAAGCGGTACCGGCCTGGGCTTGATCCTGGTGAAGGAATTTGTCGAAAAAATGGGAGGAAGTATTTGGGTGGAAAGCACCCTGGAAAAAGGATCGGTATTTTCTATTTCCCTGCCTGTGAGCCGGGAACAAACATCCTGATCCAATGAGTTGTTATGAAATAAGCGGCCCTGGCAATGCCAAAAATCCCATTCAATATCCTCATTGCTGCTTAATAAGTGTAAGAAAAAGCACTTTTTCCCTTGCCCGATAAAAATTTTCATCCTCCTTTTTTTACCACTCGTTGATAAAAAACGCCCACTCACGAAAAAAAATAAACCATTCGTTAAATTTTTATTTTCTATATGCTTGAATATCTTACCTTTGAAGCATCAAAAACACCAACAAAAACGATGAAAAAGCCAACTGGAAATTTTAACCCGAAAAAAGTGTTTATGATGTCGAGATTAGCCGCTGCTGTTTATGCCACCCTTTTAATCGGATCAGCCCTACTGATTCATTTGATCACGAACGGACAGATTCGCTTTCGCATGGAATGGATGTATGTGATAATCGGGGTACTGATCGGATCGGGGATTGTTCTGTTGCTGCAATCGTTGCTGAAAAAGATCTGATACCGGTTCAGAAGAAAACACCGGATTTTTCATTGACAGAGGGTAAGGGAGAATGGGCTTTTTTGATAAAATTCATGCAAATTAATGGTCAAATGCTTGCCTTTGTGT
>DAIMEA010000469.1:0-3538 GCA_036725585.1 Prolixibacteraceae bacterium
CAAAAATGTCTATTTCACAGGCATTGTACGCGATAAACTCCGGCGGAAAATGTCGAAATCGCTCGGCAATTCGCCCGAACCGCTGGAACTGATCAAAAAATACGGAGCCGACGGGGTTCGGGTGGGCATGTTGTTTTGTTCCCCCGCCGGAGGTGACCTCTTGTTCGACGAAAGTCTGACCGAACAGGGGCGAAATTTTTCGATTAAAATCTGGAACGCTTTCCGCCTGGTTAAAAACTGGCAGGTCGATGCGCATCTTCCGCAGCCCGAATACGCCCGCCTGGCCCTTGAATGGTTCGATGCCAAACTCGCAAACGTTATTCGGGACATGGACGACCTCTTTGCAAAATTCCGGATTTCCGATGCCCTGATGCTGATTTATACCACGTTGCGGGATGATTTTTCGTCGTGGCTTCTCGAAGCGGTGAAGCCCGCTTATCAGCAACCCATCGATAAAACAACGCTCGACAAGGTGACGGATCTTTTCGACGCCCTGATGCGGATTCTGCATCCCTTTATGCCGTTCCTTACCGAAGAAATATGGCAAATGCTGACCTCAAGAGAAAAGGGTGCGAGCATCATGGTTTCGTCCATGCCCGAACCCGGCCGGTTCGACGAACAACTCCTTGAAGGATTTGCCGACGTGCAGGAAACCATCACCGGGCTTCGGAACCTGCGAAAGACAAACAACCTGCCCATGAAGGATCCCCTTGTCCTGAAGATCAATGCCGGATCGAAAGGATACACTGCCTGTTTCGATCCCATTCTAACGAAGCTGGGTAATCTGGAAAAAATTGAGCAGGTTCAGGAGGATGTGAAAGGGGCCGTTTCGTTCCGTGTTAAGACAAGTGGTTTTTTTATCGAATTAGGGAAAAAGATCGATGTGGAAGCCGAGCTGCAGAAACTGGAAGAAGAGCTGATCTATACCCGTGGTTTTCTCGATTCGGTTTTAAAAAAGCTCAGTAACGAACGCTTTGTGAACCATGCCCCACAGAATGTGGTAGACCTGGAACGAAAGAAACAGGCCGATGCTGAAGAAAAGATCAAAGCGCTGGAAGAACAAATCGCTGTATTGAGGTAAAAGGGGCGGTTAAAAATGGTTGATCGCTGACGAATGACCGTTTCGACTATTGTGTCATTTCGACGATCCCGATAGGCTATCGGGAGAGGAGAAATCCATTGTTTCAAAAGATCCCTCGTCGCAACGCTTCCCTCGGGATGACACCGGGTACGGAAGGATTCCTCGTCGCTTCGCTTCCCTCGAGATGACACCGGGTGCGGAAGGATTCCTCCGTTTTTTGCGTACAACTGTACCCTTTCATCAACAATTTTCCGTTTGGATTGTCGTATTAGGAAAAGAGAAAAAATGGGAATTGTTTTATACTTTTTGTTGCTCATGAATACACAAAATCCGGATTCGATCCTTTATCAACCCTTAACTCCGTTCGAAAAATACGTGATCGAACAAAAAGGGACCGAGCGACCTTATACGGGAGCTTACACCGACCACTTTGAAAAGGGAACGTACGTGTGCAAAAAGTGCGAAACGCCGCTGTACCGGTCGTCGTCCAAGTTTCATTCCGGTTGTGGCTGGCCCGCTTTCGACGATGAAATAAAGGGTGCGGTAACCCGAATAACCGATGCCGATGGAAGAAGAACCGAAATAACCTGCACCCGATGCGGCGCCCACCTTGGGCATGTGTTTACGGGCGAAGGCTTCACACCGAAAAATACACGTCATTGTGTGAATTCGGTTTCCTTAAAATTCATACCCGAACAAAAGGAAGATCTTCCTCATTAACTTTCTGTTTTTACTCCGGAATGATTATTTTGTGCATCTGTAAAGAAAGCACATATGAACACGGTAAAAACCTACCTTGAAGAAAACAGAGCACGTTTTTTGGAAGAGCTTTTTGAACTTTTGCGCATTCCTTCCGTCAGTTCCGATCCGGCACACAAACCCGACATGTACCGGGCAGCCGAAACATGGAAGAGCTTATTGCTTGAAGCCGGGGCCGACCGGGCCCAGGTAATGGAAACGGAAGGCCATCCGCTTGTTTATGCCGAGAAGATCCTTGGCCCGGCTCTGCCCACCGTTTTGGTGTATGCCCACATGGACGTGATGCCGGTCGACCCCATCGACAAATGGCTATCCGATCCTTTTGAGCCGGTAATCCGCGAGGGGAAAATCTGGGCCCGGGGAGCCGACGACGACAAAGGCCAAAGTTTCATTCATCTGAAAGCCTTCGAATATATGGTGAAAACCGGGACACTACCCTGCAACGTGAAATTCATGATTGAAGGCGAAGAAGAAATGGGTTCTCCCAGTTTACCGAAATTTTGTGCCGATAACCGGGAACTGCTGCAATCGGATGTTATTCTGATCTCCGATACAACCCTGATCAGCCTTGAAAATCCGTCCATAACCACCGGTCTCAGGGGGCTTGCATATTGGCAGGTAGAAGTAATCGGTCCTAACCGCGATCTTCATTCGGGTTTGTTTGGTGGAGCTGTGGCTAATCCAATTAATATATTGTGCAAAATGCTTGCTGCCTGTACCGGCGAAAACGGCCGGATCCGGATCCCCGGTTTTTACGATGATGTGGCAGATGTTTCGGAAGAGGAACGCGTACGGCTCAACAAGCGGCCCTACGATGAATCTTCCTATAAAAAGTCGCTGGGCGTGAACGCGCTTTTTGGCGAAGAAGGTTATTCAACCACCGAACGAACCGGTTCCCGCCCCACGTTTGATATTTGTGGTATCTGGGGCGGCTATACCGGCGAAGGATCCAAAACCGTCATCCCGGCGAAGGCCTTCGCGAAAGTGTCGAGCCGGCTTGTCCCCAACCAGGATCACCAAAAAATTGCCCGTTTGCTCGAAACCCATTTACAGCAAACGGCTCCCGAAACGGTTCGTGTTCGGGTCGACTACCTGCACGGCGGCCAAGCGTATGTTTGTCCCATCGACCATCCGGCGTATATTGCAGCAGAGAAAGCCCTGGAGCAAGTTTTCGGAAAAACGCCCATTCCCTTCCGCAGCGGGGGAAGTATACCCATTGTGGCTGCTTTTGAAGAAATCCTTGGGGTAAAGTCCCTCTTGTTGGGTTTTGGACTTGAGTCGGATGCCATCCATTCGCCCAACGAAAATTTCCCTTTGGAAAACCTATGGAAGGGAATCGAAACCATCCCGCTTTTTTATCATCATTTTTCAAAGCGCTGATGGGCAGCAACCGACCCATCAAAACATCAATGATCTGCCTATACGCATCATTGCGAATCTCCCCTCAAAATTCTTGGGCATAATGAGGCAATACCCGATGTTAAAAGTGTATCATTCCGAGGGAAGCGAAGCGACGAGGAATCCCTGCAATGTGAGTAGATTTGACGAACGTCGATTTTCAATTCTCCTCTCCCGATAGCCGTCGGGATCGGCGAAATGACATGTCGAAAGAAATCTATTATTTTCACATTTTGCCCAAAAATTTTGGGATCAGATCTCGGAATTGACTTCCTAGTAGAAATCAGTTATGGGTAGCGC
>DAIMEA010000470.1:0-3526 GCA_036725585.1 Prolixibacteraceae bacterium
AGTTTAAATTAATACCTAATTACTTTCTCTTTCTGCCTTTCGTTGTGTGTCGCCTGTAACCCGCGGCTCAAAAAGTACCGGCTTCCAGCTTGCCGGATCTTTTCTCTTGCTTTGATTTTCATCGGATTACCACACGGCAGAAAACGCTTGATAATCGGGACTGCAAAAGTATTTTCTTTTTTTTGTAATTGCAACAGGATGAATAAAATATTTTCCGATGCTTTCGGGTTTCAATGAATGGGGGATTGATTAATTTCGCACCCGAATCAGGGTCCTGTTATTCCCCTGTTTTTTCTTATGGACGCGTGGATTTCTCGTTTGCGGAACAAAATATTTCCCTACCGGTTGAAAAAGCAGTACCGGAAAAAATTCAGAATCATCGCTCTGATATTTTTGACTCTTCTGGTTGCAACGTTCCTCTGGTCGCCCTTATCCCATTGGATCGACGGACTGTCCCATCCCCCCGCCGTGGGGAAAATACGGGTCGAGCGATTCAATGATTACAACAAGGTTCATTTGGATCATGCCCGCAAGAATGGGATTCAAATTCAAAAAACAAATAAAGCCTTTCGGGAAAAACTGCCGGGCCTGATCTCGGATGGAAAGCTCCGGAAAGTGACAAATACAAAATACTATGTTGTTGACAGGCTGACCCATTCTCATCCCTATCTGACTCCAGGGGCGGTAAAATTGCTGAACGATATCGGTAAACGGTTTCGGGAAAAACAATTTGAAAATGGACTGGGGAAAAGTTCCTTTATCATCAGTTCCCTGTTACGTACCGAAGAAAGCCAGCGCGGCCTGAGCCGTTCCAATGTGAATGCAAGCAACCATTCCTCGCACTGTTACGGAACCACTTTTGATATTCCCTACAGCCATGTTGTGCGGAAGCCTTTACCCTGGATGCGGATCGAAGTATCCGATGCACGGGCTATTAAACTGCTCTCGGATGCTATTGGCGAACTGCGAAACGAAGGCCGGTGTGTAGTGGTGACCGAAAAAAAGGAAAAATGTTTTCACATTACGTTCGTGAAATAATCCCTTGGTTCGGGGCACGGAATATTGCTTCTTGTTTCCTTTTATAAAGAAAAAGATCCTCTTCGCCTTACAGGGTTTCCGTACGATAACTTTTTTCCCGTTCTTTTGCTTCGCGTTCCCACCCGGGCAACACGGTTTCGAGAAAGACCTTTTTTTCGGTATTCAGTTTTTCCATGTCCAACCCGATGAATACCTGGGCTTTTGCCTTGGTTTCGATATCGGGATAGGGAATGGGCTGATTGTGCCCCAGCGAGGCCAAAACCCTTGCGAGGCCAATACGGGCTTCCTGGGCAAGGGAAATTCCCGAGGCAATAACCCGGCTTACTTCAACAGGGGAGTGGAACGATGCCCCGTGGCTGGCTGCCGCATAATCCCACCTCCATTGGGCATGACGTATTTGGGTGAGCAGTGGTTTCATCTGCTCGTCGGAGGCGCCTTTTTCCCAGGCAAGTTTTGCTTCGACATGGGCCCGGACCAGTAATTTTTCCAGCTCATCGCGATTCTCGATCACCTTCCGGTGCCGTTCGTTCACATCGGCAACCAGTTGGGCTGTTTCTTCGCGGTGGCAAACCTGGCACGAGTTGGCTACATTGTTCAGCGGACTTTGGATGTGGTGGTCGGTAAATTTCTGTCCGCCTTCGCTCATGTACGGCATGTGGCAGTCGGCGCACGAAACGCCCCTGCCGGCATGAACCCCGGTGAGGTAAATTTCATAACCCGGATGCTGGGCTTTCAGCATCGGTGCCTTGCTGAGCGCATGGGTCCAGTCGGTAAATTCAAGCTTGTCGTAGTAATTCTCCATTTCCTCAGCACGCATGCCTAAATCCCAGGGGTAGGTGAGGTAATTAACCCCTTCCACTTTTTTCTTGCTGAAATAATATTCGACATGGCACTGGGCACAAACCAGCGAACGCATTTCCTGGTGCGATGCCCGGGTAATGTCCTTGCCCATTCGTTCAAACGCTTCGACCAAAGCCGGGCGGGAAATATGCAGGTTCATGGTCTGGGCGTCGTGGCAATCGGCGCATCCGATCGGGTTTACGATTTGGGCTCCCTTTTCTTCCCATGTGCCCCGGTAAAATTCTGCCGGCCCCATTTCCTTCATCAGACGCGGAACATCGGGGCTTTTGCAGGTCCAGCATGTGTTGGGCTGGGGACTTTTTTGCCCGGCTGTAGGAGCCCCGGTGCGCAGTATGGCGCGGATATCGGTGATGGCGTGACGATGACCGCGTGCCTGCATGTATTCTTTCGAAAAGCTGTACCCGGCCCACAAAACCACAAGGCGGGGGTCGACTTCAAGCATGTCGATCGTAGCCGATCCCATATACTGGCTTCGGAAGGTGGTGTCTTCGGTCTGCAACCACGACTGGTACTCCCTGGGGAAATTTTGGCCCCAGATTTCAGCCCGGGGTTCCTGTGGATCGTATTTTACCTGGGGCGTATATACAAAGGCCGATTCGGCCCTGCGCTCCACAATGGTCGAGGCAAACAATCCCAGAATGAATACGATCACCACTGTGGCAAAGAAAAGCAGCCAGCCGATGATGGGTTTTTCTTTAATAAGTCCGGTTATTGATTTCATGACACTTGATTTATGACGTTAGTCCTGACGTATTTTTCGGATCCATTCGGGTACGGGGCTCCCGGCTATGGGTACCCGGGCATAGGGAACGCTCGACAGGCTGTTGACCCTCCCGTGCGGGGTTTCCCGGTGGCAGTTCCCGCACTGCCGTTCGTTCCGGGTGTCGGAAAATAGTTCGTTGTACCGATCCATTTTGAAATCGGTTAAAAGCGCTTCGTGGCAGCGGATGCAGTTTTGATGGACCACCTTTTGCCCGGGCTCGTGGATGAAAATAACCTGGGGCTCGAGCCGGAACGTAAACATGAAGGAATGCCGCAATCCGTCCTTTGCTTTGAAATAGTATTTGTTGAAAACGTTGTTGTGGGGTACATGGCAATCGTTGCAGTGAGCCTGTTCCCGATGACTGCTGTGGGCCCAGGTGGCATACTGGGGCGCCATTATATGGCAGTTCATACAGGTTTCGGGCTTGTCGCCCATGTACGAGGGCGCTTTCGACCAATGCAAAACCAAAAGAACAATTCCTGCAAAAATACCCAAAGCCACAATCACCGGGATTTTCCAGGGGTCGGGAGGGATGAACTTTTTTATGAATGATAAAATTTGCATCTTTCCATCGTTTTTGCCGTAAGTGCCCGTCGGATTGTTTGTTCCGCATTCCTCACAAAGGATTTCTGCTTTGTCACAATTGTGACAATTTAGGAAAATTTTTGGAAATACCTTTGTTTTCACGAAAACAAAACACATCATGCGTTTTTACCAATCGATCCATGCTTATTACGATGCCATTTTCCCGATGCAAAAAGCCCAGGTGGCTTTTGTTGCAGCGCATCTCCCGCATGCCGGTGCCTGCCTCCTGGATGTGGGATGTGCTACCGGCAGCCTGGCCCTAGAATTAACCCGGAGGGG
>DAIMEA010000471.1:0-3509 GCA_036725585.1 Prolixibacteraceae bacterium
GATATCGCGGCTATTGGTCTCACCCATAACAAAACTTGAAAAATCGGTATTTGAAATTTTAAAAGGAAATTCAGAGGCGGTTTCAGATATGACAAAATATTCCAAACGAAAGGATGAAATTGGCGTTCTGAGCAAAACGCTTACCTTACTCAGTGAAAGACTGATGGAAACCCAAAAACTGTTCAGGGACGAGATGAACAGGAAAATGAAATTCATCCATCCCGAAGATTCAGGCACCGATGTTTTCATCGTGGGCATCATTTCCATGTTTGGCAGGGAAGCTTACGAGGGCATCGATATGAAAACCATTATGGGGGAAAAAGGTGCAATCCGGAACATCGCTGCAATCGACAGCATTATTTCGGCAGCAGGTTTGCGCGAGTTGGCCATGACTTATTCCGACGCCAAAATAAAAAAGTCGCTCGATAATCTTGTCCCTGGCTATAATGAAAAGATACCGGTAGAAGAACAGAAACAGGCGCTTGCGCTGGCCGTCGACCTGAATTTGATTTTTAAGGGGAGGCTTATCATCATGGACCTTACGGCCCCTCTGGAACAGGATTTTGCCTATCACCTGCTCGAAAATGCACAAGCCTTGAAGCAAAAAGAAAAAAGAGTGATCGGCTACCTTACACAGCCCGATTTAATCGGAAAGATTCAGGAAAAGTGGTTGGGTACGGACACCATAACCTGTGAAAAGATCGAATCGATCATGAATGAAGCGATTACGACCAAAATCATCACCGGATACCAAATCAAATTCCAGAAAGAACGGGCCAACTTCGACGAAGAGCTAAAGTTAACCTACAGCCACAGTAATTTCAAACACAGCAAACAATTGATCGGCTTGCTGATTGGGGAAGGCATCCAGGCAAAAGTACAACTGGAGCAAAAGGCCTCTTCGTTTGTCTATTTCGATGAATGGGATCGGGTGCCCGACCTAAACCTCGAAAAATGCCCTAATGGATTCTCTATTGCGCACAAAAAAGAGTTCGATATCGTCTTCGAATTTTCCACAACAGAACAACGGGATCATTTTCAGTCATTGATTGCTCAATATGCAAAAATGGATGACGAGCGGAATAAAAAACGCTTGTATGAATCGTGGTTCCAGCCATTGTTCAGCTCAAACGTGCAGTTAACCGATTACCACAAAATCACGAACCTGCAGTACACCGATGACGAATACATGGTTTGCACTTATTGCAAGGAAGGCGATACGGATAAAATATCGGCCTATTTCCGGGAACGGTCATTGAATTTTGTCGCTGCCCCACTGTGGGTAAACGATGCCTTCTTCCGATACCTGGACGGCGAGTGTGAATAAAGTCCGAACGATTCCTGTTTTCCCCTTAGAATACGAGCGTAGCGAAGCACTCAGTTGTTTTAACCGGACAGTGATCATAAAATTTCCATGATTACGGTAACGACAACCCGGCAATTTTCCTGCTAAGCGCTTCCTTTTCGGTTTTGATAAAATTCGATGATCATAAACGGTATCAGCAACAAGGGCCAAACCAGATATTGCTTAAACAACACAGAATTAAAGCCAACAAAAACCGCCAATAACAGAAACGAAGAGAAATACTTCGAAAGAAAGTCCTTAATGAAAAGATAGTAAACAAAGCCCATTACGACCAACATAGGCAATACCGAAATAATTCCTTCCATACAAAAAAGGGCATCGATCGATTGGGTTCCCAGGTGGGAGGCCGGATGACGGGTAGCGGAAAAGAATACCGATTTCAGAAAGCCAATGGGATCCCAAATTAAAAAAGGCAAACTGGTCACAAAGGGAACCAAACCTCCATATAAGAGCGAAACACCCAGGGCTTTTTTCCAATCGTGTTTCTGTCTAAGAACAATCAGAAAAAATAAGGGCACAAGAAAGATAGCGATTTGTTTTACAGCAAGTGAAATCCCAAAAAACAGCAATGCAAGTTTTAATCGTTTTTCAGAATATATCAAAGCCAGCAACAGGAAAAAGATGGCCAAAAAATCGATCTGGGCCACTTTCAAAACGTACAACGTATAGGCATGAAACTGCCAGAACAGTACCCCGAAGAGCGCCGCCCATCCATTGATGTGTTGGAACAATTGTTGAAAAACAAGCAGACTGATGGCTGAAAAAACAAGCATTTGCAGAATGCGCCAGGCAATCAGCCAATTATTGTAATCCTTCAACCCCAATGCATACATTCCTGCCCCCTGTAAATAAAAGAGCGGAAAATAGGTGGCATATTTATCATTGCTCCGCATGTTGCCCGATTTTACACTGGAATAAGGATTTTGCCCGTCAACAATGCTTTTGCAATCCCGATAGATGTAATAAATATCTTCGTCCGGATTATTGTATTTGAAGAATTTAATGTTGACAATCAATCCGGATAGCAGAAAAATAACAAACAGATAAATCGGTATGTTTTTGACTTTCATCGATTTAATAACAATAACATATCACGCTAACCTGACACAAACATAAGAATAATTTTCCATGCTTGTTCGGAGTGTCGGACAAATCGCGGATCGGTTTGCCGCACAAACCGATTATCTGCCCGGCAAAATATCTTTCATATTTCGGTAGATCAACCCGGCTGCTTTTTTCGGGCTAAGACGGTATACGAAATCCATTATTCGGGCATCGCTTCCCACCACCACCCGGAAGCGGTTCTTTTCCATTGCAGCAATGATTTTCCGGACTGCCTGATCGGCCGTCAGGATCTTGTATTTTTTTTGCTTTGCTGAAAGCTCAGACATATTCAGTCCGGAATTTGTCATAATGTTGGTGCTTACTCCGCCGGGGAAAACAATGGTAACACGCACACCGGTGTCTTTCAGTTCGGAATAAAGCCCCTCTGTCAGAATTTTCGTGGCCGCCTTGGAAGCCCCGTATAGGGTTTGTCCCGGGACGGGCAGAAAACCGCCCATGCTCGATATATTGACGATATGCGCTTCGGTACGGGTCAGTAAATGGGGAAGGAAGGCTTTAACCATATACACCGTTCCCCACAGGTTCACGTTTATCACCCGCTGCATCACCTCGTACGAAAGATCGTTGAAGTGCACAAAGGGCTGAATGATCCCTGCGTTGTTGATGAGTCCGTCGACACCGTCCGGTTGCCGGGTAAGCTCTTCGGCAAAGGTTTCAACGGCCTTCCGGTCGGCAATGTCTACCACATGCAGGGAAATCATCTCCTTCAGGCCGCCTGCCTGGTGGCGTGTTTCATCAAGCGCTTCGGGATTCAGATCCACAGCGGCAACCCTTGCGCCTTTATGGACCAGCTGCAATGCCAGTTCCCGGCCCATTCCGCTTCCTGCCCCGGTAACAACGATGGTTTTGTTTTTCACCTTCATACGAATTGTTTTTATGGTTTCTGAAGGATAAACAAACGATACCGGGTTTTGGATCAATGAATTTGGCGGTTTTCCGAAAATTTTGCCCAGGCAGGGGTCGAATGCCGGTAGAAACAAACGACAACAACAACATGCGACCCCGCAGGGGTCGTACC
>DAIMEA010000472.1:0-3476 GCA_036725585.1 Prolixibacteraceae bacterium
CGAGACAACCGATGCATTTGCATTGACATTGAAATCGTTAGCGGAACTGTTGCTTCCCCCGGTACCCAAACCCAGGAGATGGTGGTTCACACCCATTTCGTAGGCATTGTTGATCGGGTCGCGCAGGATAATGTTGATGGTTCCGGCTATGGCATTGCTCCCGTATAAAGCCGAACCGCCACCCCGGACCACCTCGATCCGTTCGAGCATACCAGCGGGGATCAGCTCCAGGCCATATACTCCGGCCAATCCGCTGAAAATGGCCCTGCCGTTTATCAGAACCTGCGAATACGGACCTTCCATCCCGTTCATGCGAACCTGGTTAAAACCACAGTTCTGGCAATTGTTTTCCGTGCGTAAGCCCGGTGTGAAACTAAGCCCTTCGCTTAGGGTTACCGAATGAACCGCAGATAAAATCTTCGGGTTTAGTGTATTGACAATGACCGATGTTTCGCGCCGGTTTTTTTCGTTCCGGTCGGCTGTAACAACAACTTCTTCCAGGCCCAGAATATCTTCTTCCAACTCGAAATTTACTTCCTGCGTTTCGCCTTTTTTCAGGCTTACGCTTATTTCAACGGGCTTGTATCCCAGCGACTGAACTTTTAGGATGGAAGTTCCCTCGGGAAGGTTTATGAGTTGGTAATGCCCGGTATCGTCGGTCGATGTTCCGATGGTCGTTCCTTTTACGACAACAGAAACAAAGGGAAGATGTTTCCCTCCGGAAACAACATGGCCGGTTATGTTGGCATCTGTTTTCCGAAAATCATTCTCTGTATGCATTCCATGTTGGTGATGCATTCTGCGAGGCGTCTGTCTTTTTTCTCCCTGTGCCGATACGTTCATCGATATAAGGGATAAGAGGATAAATAAAGCGGTGTATTTTAGTTTCATAAATGGATTCATTGGATATTTTCAAACACAAAAATGGAGCTGCCTTTTTATTAATTACCCGGTGGGTTCTTAAAAAGGCAGTGCGACAAAAGCGGCAGAAGGGAGATTTCAGGCCAAAGGGGGAGCCCTGAGCGAAAAGGGGAAGCACCTGTCGCTGGTTCGGATTGGATTTTCCGGAAAAGACAGCGTTCCGGAAAAGACAGAAGATGCCTGACGGGTAAGGGAGGGGAAACCGGTATCTTCGAGCAAAACCTTGTTTAGAAAAGCAATCAGGATCAGTTCTTCCTGCGAATGCTTGTGCTGCGTTTCCGGAGAATCTTTCGGTAAACGCTTATCCGCCTGACGGAAGGGATGCGAATGAATCACTTTTTTCCCTTCGATGACATGGGTATGAAAGAAAAATGAATTGCTCCCATAGTACCCTGTGAACAGGATAATCAGCAGCAAAATGCGCAAAATTCCGGTTATTTTTCTCCAATGGTTCATAGCCCTGTTTGAGCCTGCAAGGATACATAAAGATGAAGGAAACACCAATAGCTCGATAAGGTTATTTTGAATGTTTCTTTTCACGAACATCAGGTATTCTGACTGCCCAAGGTTACAATGTTGTTCGAAAGGGCATAAATGGTGAGGCCGGCCTGACTCCGTATTCCGGTTTTGTGGACAATGTTTTTCCGGTGGGTGTTGACGGTATGGATACTGATGAAAAGCTTTTCGGCAATTTCTTTGTTCGATAGTCCTTTGGCGATAAAAGCCAGCACTTCGGTTTCGCGTTCGGAAAGTAGTTCGCCGGGTACAAACTCATCAGTGGCCGGTTCTGCATCCATCAACAAAGAGAGATTTTGGCCAATGCTGTCGAACGAATCGGTAATCCGAATCAGACCATCGAAACGGGAAAGTAGTTTTGCATCAAAATAACTGTATACCAATGCGATCATCTTCCCCGGAAAATCCTTACGGAGCGACAAAAACGCTTTTTCCCGGTTTTGGATCTGCGAAGGATTGATGATAATCAGCTGGGGGTGGTTCATTTTAATAAAAAGAGGAAGTTCGCTCAGGTCGTCGATTCTGGCAACCTGAATATATTTTCCCTGTTTCAGCAATAAGGTAGAAAGCCCTTCGTAAACGATACACGACGCTTCCACGATCCCGATCACCCGATTAGCGTTCCTGCCGTTCCCTGTCATTTTCAAGTTTTTTTACCAGGGGGATCAGGATGGCTTCTTCGATGAGCGAATGGATGGTGAGGTCGGCTTCCAGTTCGAACAAGCTGAACAGCAGTTTTCGACGCAGAATTTCATCACCGTTCAGAGGAATGTGTTTCAGCAAAAGATTCTTCATGTCGGAAAGGTTCGACTCTATATCGGTATGATGTTCGCGATATTGTGCCACAGTAAAATTCCGGGGTGGTTGATCCGGGCCGGTGGCATGTTCGAGCCCCAGCTCAAAGCAGATTGCCGGGAAGGCTGTTTTATCCTCATAGTCGAGGTGCTCGGTTACATCCTGGAAATAATCGTGAAAGAAGCGGTCGACCAGGCGTATTTCGGGCGCCCCATTCTGCCGGAACAGTCGATCGATTAAGTTGTTGATCTCGGGATACTTTTCGTTGCGGTAATACTGATGGCTGTTCCGCAAAAACCGAATCAGCGTGCACACCTCGTTTCCCCCAAAGCCGGGATGAAGCCGGGGGGGAAAACCATTATACGTGTTGCATAACGTGAGGAACAGCTCCAGCGAGATCCCTTCGCGGGCACAAACTTGCTCCACGCTGTCTTCGTGCACAACATAACCCGCCCGCAAGTGCTCCATCATCAGCAGCAGAGAGGGATTCTCGAGTATGAGACCCGAGAGTTTCATCCCGGGCCGGACAAATGTTTTCCGGGTTTGATACATAGCGTACGAATGATCCGATGCAAAAATACAAATTCACTTTATAAATGGCCTGAAAGAAGGATAAAAAGCATGGCGAATGCCCGTATTTAACCTATCGGCTTTTCACCCAAAAGGATGCACCCAGAAGGTAAAGCATACAGGCCAGGATAACGAGCAGGGCGCCGCTTTGTCCCATCCAATCGGCCATCAAACCCATAATCGGGGGCATGAGGGCCCCTCCGGCAATACCCATCACCATGAGCCCCGATATCTCGTTGGCCCGTTCGGGTTTTCGCTGAAGGGCCATCGAAAACAGGATCGAAAACACGTTGGCCACGGCAAATCCGATGACCGCCACAGTAACAAAGATTCCAAACGCCTGATCGAGGAAAAGTTGGATTGCCAGGGCGACAATAGCCACGAACATGCTGATTTTGAAAAATAGCCGGGCGGAATATTTCGCGAGCAGAATGGCGCCAATCAGCGCGCCGGCCGTACGCGCGGCAAAATAAATGCTGGTACCCCAGCCGGCTTTTTCAAGCGCCATGCCGGTTTTTTCCATGAGAAATTTGGGTGTGGCCGTGTTCATGCCTACGTCGACACCCACCACAAACAAAATTCCTAAAAAGAGGAAGAGAAGGGTACGGTCGCCCAACAAACGAAAAGCAGCGCCAAACGAGGTAGTAGCCGGTTTCACCGGGTCTTCGGCAATC